>JBBQOT010000045.1:0-10282 GCA_038331165.1 Acetobacterales bacterium | reverse complement strand
TAATGACAACCGGCATGAAGAGTGATCCGTATAGAAGCAAGGCCAGGGCTTTGCCCTGGACCCACCAGGGGCCAAGCCCCTGGACCTTAAACCTCTGGTTTCCAAAGGCCTTTGGCCTTTGGTGCGTCCCCGTCGGCGCGGCTTCGCGCCGCGACGGCAAAGCCCTGGCCTTGGCTTTCTAAGTCGGTCAATCGTCAGACCCATCCCAACCCGGCATAAGCGCCGCGGGAGAACGCCGATGAATATCGCCACCCAGTGGATGCGCGACGCCGCCGCCCGGGCGCGGGCCGCCTCGGCCGTGCTGGCCGCGCTGCCGGACCGCACCCGTAACGCCGCGCTGGGCGCAGCGGCAAACGCGATTCGCGCCCATGCGCCGGCGATCGAGGCGGCGAATTCGCGCGACCTGGCGGCGTTCGATGCCGCTGGCGGCACCCAAGCCTTTCGCGATCGGCTGGCGCTGAACCCCGCCCGCATCGCGGCGATGGCCCAGGGGCTGGACGATATCGCTGGATTGCCCGACCCGCTGGCGCGCGTGCTGGCGGAATGGGAGCGGCCGAACGGGCTGCGCATCCGGCGCATTCCGCAGCCGATCGGGGTGATCGGCATGATCTACGAAAGCCGCCCCAATGTGGGCGCCGATGCCGCCGGGCTGTGCCTGAAGGCCGGCAATGCGGTGATCCTGCGCGGTGGGTCGGATAGCTTCCATAGTGCGGGCGCGATCCACCAAGCCGTCACCGAGGGGCTGCGCGCGGCCGGGGTGCCGCAAGACGCGGTGCAGATTCCTCCCGCCACCGACCGCGCCTATGTGGCGGCCATGCTGGGGGCGGCCGGGCAGATCGACCTGATCATTCCGCGCGGCGGAAAATCGCTGGTTGAGCGGGTGCAGGCCGAGGCGCGGGTGCCGGTGCTGGCGCATGCCGAGGGGCTCTGCCACACCTACATCCATGCCCTGGCCGACCCGGCAATGGCGCGCGCGGTGCTGGCCAATGCCAAGTTGCGGCGCACCGGCGTCTGCGGCGCCACCGAGGTGCTGCTGATCGACGCTGCGATCGCGCCCAGCCTGTTGCCCGATTTGGTCGCCGATCTCAGGGCACTGGGCTGCGACTTTCGCGCCGGGCCGCGGGCGCGGGCGATCGTGCCCGACCTGCCGCCCACGCAACCAGGGGATTTCGACCGCGAATGGCTCGACGCCATCCTGACCATCGCGGTGGTCGACGACATCGACGCGGCCCTGCGCCACATCAGCCACCACGGCAGCGAGCACACCGACGCGATCATCACCGAGGATGCCGCGGCGGCGACGAAATTCCTTAACGGGGTCGGCTCGGCCGTCGCGATGTGGAACGCCTCGACCCAGTTCTGCGACGGCGGAGAGTTCGGCTTCGGGGCGGAGATCGGCATTGCCACCGGGCGCATGCACGCGCGCGGGCCGATCGGGCTGGAGCAGTTGACCACCTTTCGCTATTTGGTGCTCGGCAGCGGGCAGGTCCGGCCCTGAGCTTCGCCCCGTCCCGGTGGGGCGACCGGCGGCGCATCCGCGTCGGGCTGCTCGGTGGCTCGTTCAACCCGGCGCATGCGGGGCATCTGCACGTCGCGCGGCTGGCGCTGGCGCGGCTGCGACTGCATCAGGTCTGGCTGATGGTCTCGCCCGGCAACCCGCTGAAGCCGGTGCACGGCATGGCGCCGCTGGGCGCGCGGCTGGCATCGGCGCGGCGCGTCGCCGACGGGCGGCGCGTGGTGGCCACCGATATCGAGGTGCGGCTGGGCACGCGCTATACCGTCGATACGCTGCGGGTGCTGCGCCGGCGCTTTGCCCGCGTCGATTTCGTCTGGCTGATGGGGGCGGATAACCTGGTGCAGCTGCCGCAGTGGCGACGGTGGCGCGACATCGTCGCGGATGTGGTATTTGCCGTGTTGCCGCGCCCTACCTACAATCACCGGGCGCTGGCCAGCCTTGCCGCGCATCGTCTTTCCGCCAGGCGCCTGCCGGTGCATGCCGCCGCCGCACTTGCCGGGCTGGCGGCACCGCGCTGGGTGTTCCTGCCGGTGCGACAAAGCACCGCTTCCGCCACCGCCATCCGCCTTGCCGCATCCGGAGTGCAACACCATCGCCCGCAAGCCACCCCAGCCACCCGCTGACAGCCCCGCCCGCCCGGCCGCGGCACCGCGCAAGCGTGCGACCACCCGTGCCCCCGCGGCAGCCCCCGCCATCGCCGCCCCACCCGGCACCGCACGCAAAAAGGCCGCCGCCGCCGGCCCGGCCAAGGCGCCGCGTCGTGCCAAGGCCACCAAGCCGACCGACACCTCGCGGCTGGACCAGCTTCAGTCGGTCATCGTCGCCAGCCTGGAGGACGACAAGGCGGAGAACGTGGTGGCCCTCGACCTGCAGGGCCGCGCCGCCTTTGCCGACCGCATGGTGGTGGCCACCGGCATCGCCGACCGTCAGATCACCGCCATGGCGACCCATCTGGAGGAGAAGCTGCGCGCGGTGGGGCTGAAGCGCGTGCTGATCGAGGGTGCCGCTGGCAGCGATTGGGTGCTGATCGACGCCGGCGACATCATCGTGCACCTGTTCAAGCCCGAGGCGCGGGCGATCTACGGCATCGAGCGCATGTGGGGCGCCGAGCTGGACGAGGAAGCACCCACCGCTGGCTGAGTGGCTGCTGCTGGCGGTCGGCCGGGCCGGCAGCACGCCGGAAGCGGCCCTGGTCGCGCGCTATGCTGCCCGGTTGCGCCCGGCGTTGCGCATCATCGAAGTCGCTGACGGACGTGGTTCGGCCGCCGAGATCATGCGGCGCGAGGCGGCGACATTGAGTGCGCGCATTCCCGCCGGGGCCCTGGTGGTGGCGCTGGACCGCAGCGGTGAGGCGCCGGACTCCGCCGGGCTGGCGCGCCGGCTGGGGCAATGGGCGGGCAGCGGCAAGACAGTGTGCTTCGTGCTCGGCGGCGCCGAGGGGCTCGACCCTTCGTTGCTGGAACAGAGCCAGTTCCGCCTGTCGCTGGGACCGATGGTGTGGCCACATTTGCTGGCCCGCGCCATGCTGGCCGAGCAGCTGTTTCGCGCCCAGTCGATTCTGGCCGGCCACCCCTATCACCGGGGGCCGCGCGAGTCGTGATCCCGAGTCTGGGGAACAATATCTTTCAGATTCATGGTAATCGCCGTATATCTTGCGAATCTGCCGACTCGACGCTGGGAAACGAATCATGCGCCCACCCGTGATGCTGGTGATCCTTGACGGCTGGGGCTGGCGCGAAGACCGCGCCGACAATGCGGTGCGTCAGGCAAACACGCCCAATTTCAACAAGTTGTGGGAAACCGGCCCGCATGCGCTGCTGCGCACATCGGGGTTGGATGTCGGCTTGCCGGCGGGGCAGATGGGCAATTCCGAGGTCGGGCACCTGAACCTCGGCGCCGGGCGGGTGGTGATGCAGGATTTGCCGCGCATCAACCTGGCCTGCGAAGACGGAACGCTGGCGACGCTGCCGGCGCTGGTCGAACTGATGGACAAGCTGAAGGCCAGCGGCGGCACCTGTCATCTGCTCGGGTTGGCATCGGATGGCGGGGTGCATGCGCATCTCGATCATGCGATCGCCCTGGCCAAGGCAGTGGACGCGCAGGGGATTGCGGTTGCGGTGCATTGCTTCCTCGACGGCCGCGACACGCCGCCGCAATCGGCGCAGGCCGACCTGGACAAGCTCGCCGCCGGCCTCCCGGCGGGCGCGCGCATCGCCACGGTGTCGGGGCGTTATTTCGCCATGGACCGCGACAATCGGTGGGAGCGGGTGAGCCGCGCCTATCGCGCCATGGCGGAGGCCGACGCACCGCGCGTGGCCACGCCAGCCGAGGTGGTGGCGCAGGCCTATGCCGCTGGAAAGATCGACGAGTTCGTGGAACCGGCGGTGATCGGCGACTATGCCGGCATGCAGGATGGCGACGCGCTGCTGTGCTTCAACTTCCGCGCTGACCGGGTGCGAGAGATATTCGCGGCATTGCTGGCGCCGGATTTCAAGGGTTTCGCCCGGCCGCGCGCGATCGCCTTTGCCGCCGCCGCGGGGATGACACGCTATAGCGATGCGCTGGCGCCGCTGATGACCGCGCTGTTCGCGCCGCAGACGATGGGCAACCTGCTGGGCCAGGTGGTGGCCGCCGCCGGGCTGAAACAGATCCGGCTGGCCGAGACCGAGAAATACCCGCACGTCACCTATTTCTTCAACGGCGGAGTGGAAACGCCGAATGCGGGCGAGGACCGGGTGATGATCCCTTCGCCCAAGGTCGCGACCTATGATTTGCAGCCGGAAATGTCGGCGCCCGCGCTGACCGACGCCGCCGTGAAGGCCATCGACGGCGGTCAGTATGCGATGCTGATCCTGAACTTCGCCAATCCCGACATGGTTGGCCATACCGGCAGCCTGGCGGCGGCGATCATCGCGGTGGAGACGGTCGATACCGCGCTGGGGCGGATCGTGGCGGCGATCGCGGCACAGGGCGGCTGGCTGCTGGTGACCGCCGACCACGGCAATTGCGAGATGATGCGCGACCCGGTGACCGGCGGGCCGCATACGGCCCACACCACCAACAAGGTGCCGGTGCTGCTGGCCGGGCCGACCAACCGGCCGATGCACGACGGCCGGCTGGCCGATATCGCGCCGACCATGCTGGAACTGATGGGCTTGGCAACACCGCCGGAGATGACCGGGCGATCGGTGCTGGCGCCGCCGTGACCCTCGGGCGCCCCCGCTGGGCCAACCCAGGCGCCATGCTGATGGCCGGCGTGCTATTGGGCGGCGCGGCGCTGGCGCAGCCGACGCGCGAGCAGGTGCGCGAGGCCGAGCAGGCACGCCGCGAAGAACTGGCCGCACAGCGTTTGGCGGTGCAGCGGGCGGCGGCGGCGCGCGGCGAGGCGCAGAAGCTGGCGGCCCTGCATGAGCGTATCCTGGCCCGGCTGCATGACGCCGAGCAGGCGACCGGCACCGCGGCGCTGCGCATCGCGGCCTTGGCCGAACGCCGGCGCGAGGCGGCGGCGCGGCTGGCGGTGCGGGCGGCGGACATCACGCCGCTGTTGCCGGTGCTGGAGCGCCTGGCGCTGTTCCCGTCCGAGACGATGCTGGCCGCCCCGGTGCCCCCGGAACAGGCGGTGCGCGGCGCGCTGGTGCTGGGCGGCATCCTGCGCACGCTGGAGCGCGAGGCCCGGGCCCTGCGCGCCGAGCAAGGCGTCGTGGCGGCGCTGCAGGCGCTGCTCGACGCCGAGATGCCGCAATTGACCGAGGCGCAGGCGGCCCAGGAGCGCGCGGCCCAGGCGCTGGATGAGCAACTGCGTGCCACCCGCGCAGAAGGCCGCGCGGCCGAGGACGAAGCAGGCCGCGCAGCGCGCCGTGCCGCGGCCGAGGCGGCGCGCGCCGAAGGGCTGAAGGCCGCGATCGCGCAACTGGAAGCCGAGCGCCGCATGGCCGAAGCGCAGGCACGGCGCGAGGCAGACGAGGCCACGCGCAAGCGCCAGGCAACCGCGGCGGCGGCGGCGCGCTCGCGCCAGGCGGCGCTGGCGGCCCCCGCCGGGCCGGGCATCGCCGAGGTGTCGTCCGGCGGCGGCAGTGCGCTGGCCGCCCCGGTGTCGGGCACGCTGGTGCGCGGCTTCGGCGAGACGACCGATAGCGGCCCGGCGACAGGGCTGTCATACCAGGCGGCGCCGGGGGCGCGGGTGTTCTCGCCCTGCGGCGGGCGGATCGTGTTCGCCGGGCCGTTTCGCAGTTTTGGCCAACTGGTCATTGTCGATTGCGGCGGCGGCTACCATTTCGTTTTGGCCGGGTTCGAGCGTATCGACCTCGGCGTGGGGCAGAAGGTCGCCTCGGGCACGCCGGTGGGCGTGATGCCGGGCTGGGATCCGCGCTCGGGCAGCGGGCGGCCGTCGCTGTATGTGGAACTTCGCCGCTCGGGCCAGGCGGTGAACCCGGCACCATTCCTGCGGACTCGCAGTTGACGTGGTGGCGTAACGTGCCGGCAACTAATTGATGGGACACGGAGAAAAACCGGGCCTCATCAAATCGTTTGATCCCTCGCGTCTCTGGGATACCCTGGGGGCCAGACTATCCGCGCGCCGCGGCGCCAGAGGAATTCCGCCATGAAGCTTCGTACAGGGCTGTTGCTGGGCGCCGCGTTTGCCGCCGGGATCGCCATCGGTCCGGTTTCCGACCAGCTGGAGCGCCGGTTCGGCTTCAGCCTGTTGCCGCAGGCGCTGGCCCAGGACGGCTCGCGCGCCGAGACCTATCGGCTGCTGAACCTGTTCGCCGACGTGTTCGAACGGGTGCGCGCCGAATACGTAGAGCCGGCGAACGACCGCGACCTGATCGAGAACGCGATCAACGGCATGCTGACCGGGCTGGACCCGCACAGCAGCTACCTCAACGCCAAGTCGTTCCGCGACATGCAGGTGCAGACGCGCGGCGAGTTCGGCGGCCTGGGCATCGAGGTGACGCAGGAGAGCGGCTACATCAAGGTGATCAGCCCGATCGACGACACGCCGGCCAGCCGCGCCGGGATCAAGGCGGGCGACCTGATCACATCGATCGACGGCCAGACGGTGCAGGGCATGAGCCTGAACGACGCGGTGGAAAAGATGCGCGGCGCGCCGAACACCCGCATCCTGTTGACCCTCCGCCGCGAGGGCGCCGAGAAGCCGCTGGAAGTGGCGCTGGTGCGCGAGGTGATCAAGCTGCGCGTGGTGCGCTCGCGGATGGAGGGCGACGACATTGCCTATATCCGCATCAGCAGCTTCAGCGAGCAGACCGAAACCTCGATGCGCCGTGCATTCAACGACCTGAAGGCCCAGGCGGGCGACAAGCTGCGTGGGGTGATCCTGGACCTGCGCAACAATCCCGGCGGGCTGCTGCCCGAGTCGATCGCGGTGTCGGACGATTTCCTGGACCGCGGCGAGATCGTGTCGACCCGCGGGCGGCACGCCGAGGACACCCAGCGCTGGAACGCCAAGGCCGGCGACATGACCGGGGGGCTGCCGGTGGTGGTGCTGATCAATGGCGGCTCGGCCTCGGCCAGCGAGATCGTGGCCGGCGCGTTGCAGGACCATCGCCGGGCGATCGTTCTGGGCACCCGCAGCTTCGGCAAGGGCAGCGTGCAGACGGTGTCGCCGTTGCCGGGCAATGGCGGCATGCGGCTGACCACGGCGCGCTACTACACGCCGTCGGGCCGGTCGATCCAGGGGCTGGGCATCACCCCCGACGTGGAGGTGGCGGCCAGCCGGGAGGAACGCGCGCGCTTCGGGCCGGAGCGCGAATCCGACCTGAACCGCACGCTGAAGAACTCCGGGGGTGCGCCGCAGAATATCGCGCCGCCGCGCAACGACCTGCCGGCGATCACCAAGGATATCGTCAAGCTGCCGCCGGAGAACCAGCCGACCTTCGACCCGACCAAGCCGGAAACCGATTACCAGCTGCAACAGGGCCTGGCGGTGCTGCGGGCCATGCCGGTGCCGGCGCGGCGCGCTTCGCGCTAGAATGCAGAATGAGGCAAGGCCAGGGCTCTGCCGTCGCGGCGCGAAGCCGCGCCACGGGGAACCCGCCAGGGGGCCGAGCCCCCTGGACCCTCGACCATTTGGCGGTTTCGCCTGCCGGTGCCCTCCCTTAATGGATGGGGTCTGGGGCCGTTGGCCCCAGCGGGTCGAGGGCAGAGCCCACGCCTTTTACAAGCCGTGATCGCTCCCCCCAGGCGGGCGCGCGGCGGGTTCTGGGCAGCCGGGGTGATCGTATTGGCGACGGGGGTGGGCGCGTTGCAGGTGCTGGGCCCGCCGCCGGTGGCGGTAGCACCCGTTGCTGCTCCGGTCGTGGCCGCGCCACAAATCGCCCAGCCGCCGGCTGCTGCCGTCGCGCCGTTGCCGCCGGTGCATGGGCCGGCGGGGCCGCCACCGGTTTCGGCACAGATCGCGGCGGCGCCGCGGGCGCCAGGCGCGCCGGTGCCGCCGCCCGATCCGGCGTTGCAGGAGCCCTCGGGGCTGGGCGACGGTAGTTTCCTGCCGCGGATCGCGGGCGGTCTGGCACCGATGCGCGCCTATGCCGCCGGCGCGCCGGCGCTGGATGCGCGGCCCAGGGTGGCGATTCTGTTGGCGGATTTCGCCATGCGCGAGGCGGACAGCGAGGCGGCGTTGAAGCTATTGCCGGCTGCGGTGTCGTTCGCGGTCTCGCCCTATGCAGCTCGGCCAGGGGGGCTTGTTGAGCGGGCACGCCAGGACGGGCATGAGCTGTTCGCGGTGCTGCCGATGGAGCCGCGAGGCTATCCGCTGGACGACCCCGGCGACCGGGCGATGCTGACCGGGGCGCGGCCAGATAAGAACGCCGAGGCGTTGCGGTGGGCGCTGTCGCGGCTGGGCGGCGCGGTAGGGGCGACCGGCGCGCTGGGCGCGCTGCGCGGCGAGCGCTTCGCGGCCAGTGAGCAGATGGCAGGCGTGTTGGAGGAGCTGGGGCGGCGCGGGCTGATCTATATCGATCCGCGGCCGGACGGCAGGTTGGCGACGCCGGCCGGGGCGGGGCCGCGGCGGGCGGTGGACATGGTGGTGGACGACCCTGCGGTACGCACCGAAATCGACGCGAAGCTGGAGCGGCTGGAGCAGTTGGCGCGCGACCGCGGCATGGCGCTGGGCCTGATGTCGGCGCCGAGCCCGGTGGCGGTGGAGCGGCTGGCGGCGTGGAGCGCATTGCTGGGGCAGCGCGGGGTGGTGCTGGTGCCGGTGAGCGCGCTGGTGGGAGTGGGGCCATGAGCGCGTGCGCGCATGACGCGTTACCCTATCGGCCGAACGTGGGCGCGGTGCTGTTCGACCGGCGCGGCTTGGTGTTCGTGGCACGGCGGGCCGATCTGCCGAATGCCGAGGGGGCGCCGGGCGGCTGGCAGTTGCCGCAGGGTGGCATCGATGCCGACGAAGACCCGCGCGGCGCGGTGCTGCGCGAACTGGCCGAGGAGATCGGCACCGACCGGGCGGAGATCGTCGGCGAGCATCCCGAGTGGTTCAGCTATGACCTGCCGCCCGAGCTGCTGGGGGTGGCGCTGGGCGGGCGGTACCGCGGCCAGCGGCAGCGCTGGTTCGCGCTGCGCTTCACCGGGGCCGATAGCGATATCCGGCTGGATGCCGATCCGCATCCGGAATTCGATGCCTGGCAATGGGTGGGGCTGGCGACGTTGCCGACCTTGGCGGTGCCGTTCAAGCGGACCATCTACACGGTGTTGGCACGCGACTTTTCCCGGTTCGCAGTGCCCGTGGAGGGCTGACGATGCGTTGTGCGATGGTGCTGGCCGGCTTGCTGTTCGCCCTGCCCGCGGTGGCCCCACCCGCGCTGGCCGACGATTCGACGCGGATCGGCAGCGTATCGACCACCTTCCGGCTGCTGGGGCGCAACGACCGCATCGTGGTCGACCGCTATGACGACCCGCGGGTGGACGGGGTGTCGTGCTACCTGTCGCGCGCCGAGACCGGGGGCGTGAAGGGCTCGCTGGGGCTGGCGACCGATCCCAACCGGTTTTCCATCGCGTGTCGTGCCACCGGGAAAGTCGCGCTGAAGAGCGAATTGCCGGACAGCGAGGTGGTGTTCGACGAGCGCGCCAGCTTCTTCTTCAAGGAGGTGCGGGTCAGCCGGCTGTTCGACCGCGAGAAGCGCGTGCTGATCTACCTGGTATGGTCGACGATGAGCGTGGGCACCGATGGCTCGGCGTTCAACAGTGTCACGGCCGTGCCGCTGGACCGGTGAATCCCTGCTGCGCCCCTTGCGCAGGGCGGCGATGCGGTGTTGGTATGCGCCCGAACGGGAACGCCCCGGCACCGATCGACAGGGAAGCACCATGAAACGACTTGCTTTGTTCTCCGGCATTGCACTCGGCACGGCCGGGCTGCTCGCGGCGCTGGCGCCAGCAGCGCAGGCCCAAGGGACCGCGGCGACGCCGCGCAAAGGCGGCGTGGTGCGCATGACCGCGCCCTATGCCGCGTCGTTCGGCAACCTCGACCCGCACGCGTCTGGCCGGTCGCAGGATGGCCAGGTGCACATGACGATCCATCGCACGCTGTACATCTGGGACAGCGCCAAAGGCGCGCCGGCGCTGGAGCGGGCCACCGCCGCAACCGCCTCGGCCGGCGGCACGGTATGGACGTTCGCTCTGCGCCAGGACGCCTTCTTCCACAACGGCCGTAAGATGACGGCCGACGACGTGGTGTGGAGCTTCACCCGGCTGATGTCGGCCGGCCAGGGCTTCGTCGGCGCGCGCTGGATCCGCCTGGTGAAGGGCGCGGTC
>JBBQOT010000044.1:0-10381 GCA_038331165.1 Acetobacterales bacterium | reverse complement strand
GCCCTTGAAGCCACCGGCGGCGATCTCGTGCCCGTCGGCGGCCAGCGCCCGCACGCTGGCGGCGCGGATCCTGGCCAGCACCGCCGGCACCGCGATGGTGGCGCGGATTGCGTGGCGGTCGAGCACGGCGCGCAACTGCGACAGCCCCTCGGTGGCGCCGAACACCGCCGCGTCGCCCTCCAGGTCTTTCGCCGTGATGCCCTCGGGGCTGCTGGCCACATTGAGGTCGACCACCACCTGCACCGCGCACCGTGCGCCCGCGGGCCAGGACAGTTCGGCGTCAAGCAGCCCGATTTCGTCGGAGACGGTATAGCCCTGCTTCCACGGCATCGGATCAGCCCTCCTTCGCCGGATGGGCGGCCAGCACGTGGCGGGCCAGTTCTTCGGATGTCGGAAACCATACGCCCGGCAGCGACTGCATCCGCCGCAACAGCCGGTCCATCATCGCCACCCGCAGCGCGCGGCCCGAGACGAACGGGTGCATCACCACGTTCAGGTAGCCGCCCTGCTGGTACTGTTGCCAGAACGCATCCCACCACATGTCGCACACCCGGTCGGGGTCGCTGATGCGCTGGGCCGCGTTGCCGCTGCCGAGCCAGGCGAAGCTGTAGAACATCGCGTCGTCGATCACGTAGTGGAACGGCAGGTTCAGCAGCGCCTTTCCGGTGCCGGGGTCGCGGTGATAGTGCGGCAAATGATGCGCGTGGCCGTGCGAGTTATAGATGAAACCTTCATCCTGCAGCAGCGCCTGGCTGTGCCACGACCGGGTGCCGACAGGGTGCCTGCCGGTGATCGACCGGATCGCCGCGGCCGCCTTGCGCAAATGGTCGCGCTCCAGCGCCGCATCCTTGGGCACATGGTGTTCCCACATATGATCGGCGATCTCGTGGCCCTGCGCATGCACATGGCGCAGCGCCTCGGGGTACAGCTCAACAATGCGGCCGGGGGTGAACACCGTGCCCTTGATGCCCAGGCTGTCGAACAATTCGATCATGCGCCAGATGCCAACCCGCCCGCCGAATTCGCCCTTGGCCAACTGGCTCGGGGTTTCGTTCATCAGCCGGCGCAGCAGCATCGCGTCGAAATCGAGCGTCACGTTCACCGCCATGCGCACCCCGTCGGGCCAGGTGATGCGGGGGATGAATTCGTGATGCGCGTCGGCCCGCGCGGCGGCAGCGGCCAGCCGCTCCAAGTCGCCGCCAAGATCGCTCATCGTCAGCACTCCCGTCCGGACGGGGCAGTGTAGCGCGGACATGCCGCCACACCACCCCGTGCCGGGCGGCTCTGTGACGCTTCGACGCCTGATGCGCCGCGTCACCCCGGCGGGCTGATACGCCGCGTTAACCCGGCCGGCCGATCATGCCGGCATGGCCCTGCCCCGCCGCGCCCTGTTGCTCGCCGCACCCTGCCTGCTCGTCCGTCCAGCCCAGGCCGCCACGCTCCGGCTGGAGCCGGCGGCCGATGGGCTGGCCGCACTGACCGGCCCCGGCATCCGCCGCCCGCTGCTGCTGCCGGCACAGGCGGCCAGGATGCTTCCGACACTGGCCTGTGGCCGCGAAACATTGGCCGTGGCGGCGTTCCGCGATGCGGCGGACGGGGCGGCGCTGGACTGGCTGGTGCTGGCCCTGCCGCAGGACGGCTCAATCGCACTGCTGGCCCTGGAACCGCTGACCTGGCGCACCGATGCCACCCGCTTGAACACGCGGATCTCGGCCGCCGGCGATCGCATGCGGCTGCTGTGCCAGCGCGACAGCGCCAGCCGCGAAACCTCGACCCTATGGCGGCGCGAGACCTGGACCGACCATCTCGCCTGGACCCCACCCTGCACGCTCGCCGACGCACCGGTGCGCCCGCCGTTGCCCGGCACCCGCCAGCACGCGCTCGCACTCTGGCGCCACCGGGCCGCCGCCCTGGTCGACACCGCCCCGACGGCACTGAGCCCCGCGGTACTGGCGGCGGCCGGGCTTCAGGCCGCGACCTTCTCGCTGGCGGTCAGCATCACGCCGTCGATGTACCACCCCTCGGCGCGGCGCAGCATCGTATAGAGCGCCAGCACCTGGGCGCCGTCGGGGCCGATGATCTCGACCTTCTGTACCAGCCGCCCGCCGATCTCCACGATGGCACCGAACGCCACCAGCCGCGGCCGATAGACCGGCGGATACAGGCCACGCACCATCGCCAGGAAGCGTTCCGGGGTTTCGAACATGCCCTGGATCATCGGGCTCGCGGCGGCGAAAGCCGCTTGTCCGTCGTCGCGCTGGAAGGCGGCCATCTGGTCTTCGATGACAGTGCGGATCGCCGACCGGTCGGCTTCCGGCAGCACCGCAGGCGCCTGCGCCAGCGCGCCGCCCGCCAACATCAGCACGCCCAGCAGCATCGCTATCAACCGCATCACCCACCCTCCTGATTACAGGCGCTACGGCCTGGCAGCGGGCATGGATGCCGGCGCAGTTTCGGGAAAATAGCCGGCCCATGCGAACCAGTAGGCGACGTGGCCGGGCAGCCGCGGCAACGTGCGGCCACCGGGCCCGCGCAACGCCGCCTCCTCGATCTGCCATTCGCCGCTGCCATCGCGCAGCCGGCCCGGGCCAGCCGCGGCGAAGCGGCGCCCCTCGGCCTCATAGGCGCGCACCTCCTGCCGCCCTTCGTCGCCCACAAGCACTACGTCGATCAGCCCAACCTGGTCATGCAGCACCGCCCCGCCGGCGAAGCGCGCCAGCGGCCAGGCCTTGACCCCGCCGGCGACCCGCACGCCGAACACCAGGTCCTTCGCGCCAAGCCGGCCGTCCTTGACGCCTGCGGGAAAATACAGCGCCGGGCTGGCGAAATAGGCGCGATAGGCAACGCCCGCACCGTAGTCGCGCACGAACCCGGTTTCCTGCGACAGCACCGTGGTTTGCGGATGTGCCGCGCGCCATTCCGCCCAGCTGGTGATCACCACCGGCAGCACGGAAAGGGCGGTCGGCGTGCCGTACAGCGCGCCGCTGACCGGCCGGCCGGTGAACTGGTTCCACAGGCTGTCGGTCTGGCGGTCGTACATCAGCTTGTTCGACCGCCACAACAGGCCGGACGAGCCGAAGGTGAGCGGCGCATCCCGGCCAGCCACTCGCCCGTCGAACAGAATCCCGGCACCGCACAGGGTGCAATAGGCCAGCGAGATCGCCACCCCGCCCAGCGTGTCGTTGACCATCTCGTGCCACGCCATGATGCGCAGCGGATAGGCGCGCGCCTGGCCGCCCAGAAGCACACCGAATACCCGGTCATCGGCGTTCAAATACTCGGCCGCCAAAGCGGGGATGACAGTGGGGTGATCCAAAGCCGGAATGCCGTCCACCGTCACCCCGCCCCAGACGATCTCCTCCAGACGGATGCCATGCGCCATGCCGGGCTTGAGGAAGCGGGCGAACCGCGAATCCAGCCCGGCGAACAGCTCGGCCTGCAACGCGCCGAACCCGCCATAGGGGGTGTTCTGCGGATTGTCCTGCTGCCAGACCATCCAGTCGAACCAGCTTTCGCCATGATCGGCGCCGGTCAGCGTGGCCAGCGCAGCGGCAATCGGCGGGTGCATTTCGGGTTCCAGCCAATACAGCAGCTGGATCATCGGCGCGATGGCACCGCGATCGCCCATCACCGCCAGCGGCGCCACCAGCGCTTCAACCCGCTCGGCATCAGTCGCATCCAGCATCGCGCGAATGGCGATGTCGATCGCGGCATCGATGGCTGTGGGTTGGGCCGCCGCCGTGGCGACGGAAAACCCCAGCGCCAGCGGGATCAGCCGGCGCCGGGACAGTCGCATCAGCCGCGCAGCGCCCGCCTGGCCACACCGGCCAGGAAGCCCGAGGCGTTCGGCAGGATGGCGTCGTTGTAGTTGTAGCCATCGTTATGCAGGTCTCGCCCGGGCTCGGAAGGCCCGTTGCCGATCCACACGAAGGCGCCGGGCTTTTCGTGCAGGAACCAGGAAAAATCCTCGCCGGTCATCGCCGGGCGCATATCGGTGCGCACCGGAATGCCGAATTCCTGGCACGCCTCGACAGCAAGGCCGGCATTGGCCTTGTGGTTCACCGTCGGGCCGATGCCGACATTCACCGAGACATCGGCCTTCATGCCGAAGGTCGCCGCGATGCCGTGGGCCACCCGCTCGATGCTTTCGCTCAGCAGGTCACGCACCTCGTCGCGGTAGAAGCGCTGGGTGCCGCGCATCGTCACCTTCGACGGGATCTGGTTCGACGCCTTTCCGCCCTCGATGCTGCCGATGGTCACCACGGCGGTGTCGAGCGGATCGACATTGCGCGCCACGATCGATTGCAGCGCCACCAGCACATGGCCGGCTGCCAGCATCGGGTCTTTCGTGAGGTGCGGCAGGGCGGCGTGGCCGGCCAGCCCCTGCATGGTGATCTCCACGCGCCCGCCGCCGGCCATCACCGGGCCTTCGTGGACCATCACCGTGCCGGCCTCCAGGCCGGGCCAGTTGTGGTAGCCGTAGATGCTCTCCATCGGGAAGCGGTTGAACAAGCCGTCCTTGATCATGCTGGCAGCCCCGCCGCCGCCCTCCTCGGCCGGCTGGAACACCAGGTGCACGGTGCCCGACCAGTTGGGATCGGCCATCAGCAAGGCGCCGGCGCCGAGCAGGCTGGTGGTGTGGCCGTCATGGCCGCAGGCATGCATCACGCCGGGATTGGTCGAAGCATAGGCCAGCCCGGTGGTCTCGGTGATCGGCAGCGCGTCCATGTCGGCGCGCAGACCCACCGAGCGGTTGGAACTGCCGCGGGTGATGGTGGCCACCACGCCGTGGCCGCCCACATTGGTGACAAAGGGAATTCCCAACTCCTTCAACCGTTCGCAAACGAACGCCGAGGTATTGCGTTCATCCAGCGACAGCTCGGGATGGGCGTGCAGGTGCCGGCGCCAGCCGGTCAGCGTCTCGGCGAGGGTCTTGTCCATGGCGCAAGCATTCCACTCCCGCGCCCGTCTGACCAGAGGCAGGGTGCACCAGAGGGGAAAATCGCGTGGGACGCCGGAAGATTTTTTCTGTACCGCCTCACTTTGCCGTTATCTCGCCATGTCTCGGGCGCAGCCTTCCGGCCGAACCGTCTGCTGCCGCGTGGGAGAGCCTGCATGAATCGCCTGGTCGTCGTGTCGAACCGGGTTCCCCTGCCCTCCGCCGGACCGCGCGCGGGCGGCTTGGCCGTGGCGTTGGACGGGCTGATGGAAAAGCGCGGCGGGCTGTGGTTCGGCTGGAGCGGGGCGATCAGCGCCGGCCCGACCGCGGCGCTGGCCCAGGTGGAGAGCGACGGCGCCATCGACTATGCCACGGTCGACCTCACCCAGGACGAGCATGACCGCTACTACAACAACTTCTCCAACGGCGTGCTGTGGCCGCTGCTGCACACCATGCCGGAGCTGATGCGCTTCGACCGGCGCGACGCGCGGGTCTACCGCGAGGTGAACACCAAGCTGGCCACCTCGCTGCATCCGCTGCTGCGGCCAACCGACGCGATCTGGATCCACGACTATCATCTGATGCCGCTGGCCGCCTGCCTGCGGGCGCGCGGGGTGAAGTGCCCGATCGGGTTCTTCCTGCATATTCCCTTCGCCGCGCCCGATGTGCTGGCCGCAGCCCCCGAGGTGGCCGCCCTGGTGCGCGACCTGCTGGCCGCCGATATGCTGGGCTTCCAGACCGACAACGACCTGGCCAACTTCGCCGCCGCGGCAGTAACCCTGGCCGGGGCGCAACGACTGCCGAGCAATGCGCTGATTTTCGAAGGGCGGCGGGTCAAGCTGGGCGTGTTTCCGGTCGAGATCGAGGCGCAGGCTTTCGCCCGCACCGCGGCTCGCATGGCGTATTCCGCACCGGGCGAGCGGTTGCGGCGCAGCCTGGACGGTCAAAAGCTCATCCTGGGCATCGACCGGCTCGACCCGACCAAGGGGCTGATGCAGCGGCTATCCGGCTTTCGGCTGCTGCTGGAGCGCCATGAAAGCTGGCGCCGCGAAGTGGTGATGCTGCAGATCGCCGCCGAAAGCCGCAAGGACGTGGCCAGCTATCGCACCCTGCGCGCAGCACTGGATGCCGAGGCCGGCAGCCTGAACGCGGACATGGGCGAGGCCGACTGGCAGCCGCTGCGCATCGTCTCGCGCAATACCGACCGCAACACGGTGGCCGGCTTCATGCGCCTGGCGCGCGTCGGCCTGGTCACCCCGCTGCGCGACGGCATGAACCTGGTGGCCAAGGAATTCGTCGCCGCCCAGAACCCCGAGGACCCCGGCGTGCTGGTGCTGTCGCGCTTCGCCGGTGCCGCACGGCAACTGCCCGACGCGCTGCTGGTCAACCCACACGATCCCGACGCCATGGCCGAGGCGATGGACACCGCGTTGCGCATGGAACTGCCTGAGCGGCAGGAACGCTGGAACCGGCTGTGGGCGGCAATTGAAAACCGCACCCCGGCACTGTGGGGCCGCTCGTTCCTTGCCGCCCTGATCCGCACCACCATGCCACAGCCCAAGCCCAGGCCCGCGCCCGCGCCCGTAGAGACCCCGGCTACTGCCCCACTGCCGGCCGGGCCGCCGCGGCTGATGCTGGTGGAGCGCGAGGGCGAACCGGTGCCGGCGCGCCGGCTGAACTGATACCGGGCGGCCTGATATTTGGGCTGGCAAGGCAAGGCCGGGGCTTTGCCGTTGCGGCGCGAAGATAAGGGAGGCTGGGCTCTGCCCAGACCCGCCAGGGGCCGAGCCCCTGGACCTCATATCATCCAAAAAATGGGTTTCCAAAGGCCGTCGGCCTTTGGTGGGTCCAGGGCAAAGCCCTGGCCTTGCCTTGCGAAGAGGCAGCGGAGTTTCCTGTTCAGCCCTTCCTGACGCCCCACATCAGCGTGTTGGCCGCTTTGACGAAGCCGGACAGGCCGGTGCGGTAGGCTTGCGGGATGAAGTACTGGCCGACCGGGATATAGGGCGGCTCCTGGAAGCCCAGCAGCTGCATGTCGGCCGTCACCTTCTGCTGGGCGGCAAGGTCCGGGGCGTCGAACCAGGCGTCGCGCAGCGCCTCCATCTTCGGGTTGGGGTCGGAGCCGTAGAGCGGGATGTGGCTGCCGGGGTTGGACGGCCATAGCCCGGCCCAGGAGATGCAGTAGACGTTCCAGCCCTTGACGACGTTCGGGTCCTTGGACTGGATGCGGCCGATCATGGTGCCCCAGTCCATGGTCTGGTAGTCGATGTTCAGGCCCAGCTCCTTGAACAGCGCGCGGGCGACCTCGCCCATGGCATTGGGTGCCGGCAGCTCGGCGGGGACCAGCTGCACGATCTTCTCGCCCTTGTAGCCGCTGTCGCGGATGAGTTGGCGGGCGCGGTCGAGGCTGCGCGGGGCGGTGATGGCGTCGAGCCCGGCGGCCGAGGCGAAGGGCGAGCCGGGGGTGAACATGCCGACATTGGTGCGCGACAAATCGGCCGCGTCGCCGACGATTGCCTGCATGAAGTCGAGCTGCTGTACCGCCGGCAACAGGGCGGCGCGCAGCTTGGGGTTGTCGAAGGGCGGTGCGGCCTGGTTGAAATAGATCATGCCATAGAAGCCGAGCGGGTCGAGCGGCACCACGTTGACGCCCGGGGCGCGGCGCAGCACCGGCAGCAGGTCGAGCAGCGGGCGTTCCAGCCAGTCGACCTCGCCCTTTTGCAGCGCGGCCGCGGCGGTGGCGGCGTCGGGCAGGATGCGCCAGTCGATCTTGTCGAAGTGGGCGACCTTGGCCCCGGACCAGAAGGCGGCCGGCTCCTGGCGTGGGACATATTTGTCGTTGCGGAGGTAGCCGGCTGAGGCGCCGGCGACCCATTCGTCGCGGACAAATTTGAACGGGCCGCTGCCCATGGCGTCACTGATTTGGGTGAAGGCGTCGGTGTTGGCGATGCGCTCGGGGTAGATGAAGCAGAAGGTGCCGCCGAGGCCGTAGAGCAGGTGGGAGAACGGCTTGTTCAGCTTGATTTCGAAGCGCCGGTCGTCGAGCGCCTTCATCTCGACCAGCTGGGCGGCCATGCGCTTGCCGAAGGCGTCGCGCTTGGACCAGCGGTTGATCGAGGCGACGGCATCCCTGGCGCGCACCGGCTCGCCGTCGTGGAAGGCCAGGCCCTCGCGCAGGGTGAAGCGCCAGGTCAGGCGGTCGTCGGACAGTTCGTGGCCCTGCACCATCTGCGGGCGCGGGATCAGACCCTCGTCGAGGCCGTAGAGCTGGTCGCA
Organism: Acetobacterales bacterium; assembly: GCA_038331165.1. Lineage (GTDB taxonomy): Bacteria > Pseudomonadota > Alphaproteobacteria > Acetobacterales > Acetobacteraceae > CAMDGX01. The sequence continues at coordinate 2,166 of JBBQOT010000044.1, read as the reverse complement.
AGTCATGTAGGCGTGTATCAGCGAGATCAGCGTGTTCGACCACAGCGGGTCGAGCGAGGTGAGGTTGGCGTGGGGGACGAATTTCAGCGTGCGCGCCGCCGCCTGGGCGATCGCCGGGCGGGCGAGGCTGCTGGCCAGGGCGGCCCCCAGGAGGGGCAGGCCCAATGCCGACCTGCGGCCGATACGGATCGTGGAACGCGCCATAGCGAATCTGTCTCCTCGTTGCCCCTATGCAAGATAGAACACAGCGTTTCCGATGTCTCGCCAAACAGGTTGCACAGCTATCCTGCAATTTTGCCGATGCAGCGAACGGTTGGCATCAGCGCATGAGGATTACAACAATCATCCCGATAACGATCAGTACCAACGAGCCAATCAGCATAGGCAGCAAAGTGGCCGAACGGGGCACCTCCTCGGGGCTGAGCGCACCACGCGCTTCATCGGTCGAGACGATGACGGGCTTGTCGACGGGCTCTTGCGTCGCCATGGCTGTCTCCTCGTACGTCGCAGCGCACGGGCCAACGCCGGCGCAAGGCGAAGCCACCAACTAGACACAGTAAGTGAGGCCACGACACGTTCGGCTATTACCTAGGGGCGATCGCGGCTGGCAGGGTCTTTCTTGATCTGGATCAATCGAGCAGCCGCACATCGTCGCCGTCGGAGACGATACCCTCCCGCAATACCGCGGCGTAGATCCCTAGATTGCCGCCGTGGCGGTCGGCCAGGGTTCGCAGCACCATTCGGTCGGACTCGCCCGTTGCCGGGTCGATGCCGATCATCGCGCAGCGGGCATCGGGTTCGGTGACGGCGATTTCGACGCGGGGGCCGAGGGCGAGGCGACGGCCGACCAGGCTGGCCTCGGCGAAGGGGGCGGCGCCGGGCCAGTCGAATGCGATGTTCATGCGGAAGCGGGCGGGATCGTTGGCGGTTCCGGTTTCGGCGGCGAAGCCGTCCAGGGTTTGCGTGGCGACCAGGGAGATCGGGCGGCAATCCTGCATGCCGCGGGTGGCGAAGCGCAGGGACAGGGTGCGGCCGCTGGCGGCTTGGAGCTTGGCCAGCAGCGCGGGATCGTCGATGGCCAGTTCATCGCCGTCCGGTGTTGCCACCATGACGGCAAAGGCGTGGTCGGATGGCAGGGCGGGGGCGACCGTGCTGCCGCGCGCCCAGGCCGCCTCCAGCGCCGCGTCCGCCAGGGTGCGCTCGGGGCTGACGAAGCGCGGACGGAAGGTGACCAGGGGGCCGAGGGTGCGGCCGCTGAACCAGGGGAAATGGCCCGGGGCGGCTTCGTCGATGAACGACCACACGCGGTCTCCGACCAGCCCGGCGTGGCTGGCGATGGCGCGGGGCACCACCTCGCCAGCCATGGATTTCACCGGGTGGCGGCGGATGGTGCGGATGGTGCCCAGCTTTCGTCCAGGGGGCATCAGGCCCATTCCAGGTTCCAGGCGACCGGCGTGGTGCCTTCGAGCATGCCCTTGATGTCGCGGCGATAGGCGGTGTTGATGAAGAAGCGGCCGAGCGGCAGGGATGGCAGCGTGTCGAGGGTTTCGCGGTGGATTGCCGTGGCCAGCCGGTCGCGTTCGACTTCGGTGGCGGCGGACAGCCATTCGGCGGTGAGGCTTTCGACCTTGGCGTTCTCGAACCAGCCAGCCCAGCCCTTGGCGCCGAGGCCACGGATGATGGTGGAGATGGCGGGATGGGCCAGCGAGGTGCCGAACCACCATGTGTGGAACATCGACCAGCCGCCCTTGTCGATCGGCTCGCGCGAGTTGCGACGCTGCACCAGCGAGCCAAAGTCGGTGTCGATGATTTCAGCATTCATGCCGAGCTTGCGCAGATAGTCGAAGGTGACGTGGCCGAACGGCGCGATCGAGGGCACGTCGGCGGGGTTGAGCAAGACCACCTTTTCGCCGTTGTAGCCGGACGCCTTCAGCGCGGCGCGAGCGGCGGCGAGGTCGCCCCTGATGATGTCCTTGCCCAGTTCCTGGCCGTAGCGGGTGCCGCAGGGGAACAGCGACTTGCAGGTGGAGAACAGGCTTTCGTCGTTGCCGGTGACCGCGCGCATGTAGTCTTCCTGCTGTAGGCCGAGGGCGACGGCGCGGCGGACGGCGAGGTTGTTGAACGGGGCATGCAGGTGATTGAACCGCATGGTGCCGTTGTAGCCGA
>JBBQOT010000043.1:0-10392 GCA_038331165.1 Acetobacterales bacterium | reverse complement strand
CAGCCCGGGATCATCCACCACCGCCAGCCCCCGCGTCGCCGCCAGGTCGCGCAGCCCGTCGGCAATCATGCGCCCTCGCGCGGCCGCATCCACCACCACGTGGCGGCCCATCAGCGCCTCGGCCCACTGCGCGCAGGAGGTGACAGGGAACGCCCCCGGCGCGTGAAAACGATGCCCCTCAGTAAGGTTGCCGGAAACCAGCCCATGCCCGTCATCCGCGCCCTCGCGCAGATCGAAGGCCACCACGACGCCATCCAGGATGCACACGATCCGCCGCAGCGGCCGCACCCAGGTGAAACCGCTGGTGCCGCCCCAACGCATCGATTTCGGCCAGGCGAAACGCCGCAGCAGCCCGGGCATCACCGAGGCGATCAGCGCCGATGCCTCCACCCCGGGTACCAGGCGGTCCAGCACCCAGAAATCCCCCTCCTCGCGCAACTGTTCCTTCGTCGCCCCATGCTTGCGCAGGAACCCCGCCAACGCCTGCTCCGGCGCAGTGCGCCGCGGCCCGCGCTCCACGCTGCGGCTTTCCGCCATGCCGGCCGCCACGGTGGCGACGGCAGCAATCCGCCGCGGCCCCGAGAACCCCCGCATGTCCACCGGCGCCAACGGGGAAAACGCCTCGCCCAGCAGCCGGCACAGATCATCGGCCGCCCGCGCCTGCATGCGCGCCGGGATTTCCTCGCTGAACAACTCAAGAAAAAATTCGGGCAATCACTCAGTCCTTCAGCGCCGACTTGATATCGGTATGGATGAAATCATCGCCCTTGAAGAGCAGTTCCTCGTCGTCCAGCCGCGCCACCGCGTAGACCATGCAGTCGCCGAAATTCAGCCGGGCGCGATGCCGATCGCGCCCGAACACCGCCCAGGCCCGTCGCGCCTCATGCGCGTGTGCCGCGGTCATCGCGCATATCTCGATGCCCACTTTCTCGACGATCGTGTGGAAAATCTCGCTCGCCCGCGCATTACCGCGCCGATCGAGCACCATCGCCGCCTCCAACCACGTCGCCGCCGGAATGCGCACCCGCTCCGCTGCCGTCAATGCATCCAGCATCGCCGGCGCTTCAGGCTCGGCCAGCGCAATCGCCAGCATCGCGGACGCATCCACAATCACCGCGGCAACCCGTCATCACCGTACAGGTCGCTGTGATCGGCGCTGCTGGTCCCCGGCTGCACATTGCGGCGCAGTTCGCGCCCCAGCGCCAGGACCTCGGCGATCAATGCCTGGCGCGCCGCTTCGGACCGGCTGCGCAGCCGCACCTCGCGCTCCAGCCGCTCGCGCAGCGCCACCGTCACCGCCGTCGTCAGGCTTTCGCCGGTCAGTTCCGCCAGCCGCGACGCCAGCGCATGGGCGTCGTCGCTCTTGATGTTCAGTTGCGTGCCCATGGTCCTGGTAGAATGTTCTGTCCGGTCGGTAGAATAGCCGCTTTGGCCAGCAGCGTCACACCAATTCGCCCGCCAGCCACGCCTCGCAGCATCCCTTGGCCAGCGTGCGCACCCGGCCGATATAGCTCGCCCGCTCGGCCACGCTGATCACCCCGCGGGCATCGAGCAGGTTGAACAGGTGGCTCGCCTTGATGCACTGGTCATAGGCTGGCAGGGCCAACCGCTCGGCCAGCAAGGCCGCGCATTCGCGCTCGGCATCGGCGAAGTGGCGCGCCAGCATCGCGGTGTCGGCATGCTCGAAGTTATGCGCGCTGTATTCGCGCTCGGCGCGCAGGAAGACATCGCCGTAGGTCACTCCCTTACCGTTGAAATCAAGGTCGTAAACGTTCTCCACGTCCTGCACATACATCGCCAGGCGTTCCAGCCCATAGGTCATCTCAAAGCTCGGCAAATCCACCGCGATGCCGCCAACTTGCTGGAAATAGGTGAACTGCCCCACCTCCATGCCGTCGCACCACACCTCCCACCCCAGGCCCCAGGCGCCGAGTGTCGGGCTCTCCCAGTCATCCTCCACGAAGCGGAAATCGTGCAGTTTCGGATCCAGCCCGATTTCGCGGTAACTGTCCAGCAGCAACGCCTGCGCGTCGGCCGGCGACGGCTTCATGATCACCTGGTACTGGTAATAGTGCTGCAGCCGGTTCGGGTTTTCCCCATAGCGCCCATCCGACGGCCGCCGGCTCGGCTGCACATACGCCGCCGCCCACGGCTTGCCCCCCAGCGCCCGCAGCGTGGTGGCGGGATGAAACGTGCCCGCCCCCATTTCCACGTCGTACGGTTGCAGGATCACGCAACCCTGCGCCGCCCAGAAGCCGTGCAGCCGCAGGATAAGATCCTGAAAACTCAAGGAAGCTTGCGTCATGGACTGCCCGCGACAATGAACCCGCCGCATATTAGTGCCGCGACGCAGCAATGAGAAGCGCGGCACCGCCGGGAATGAGCAAGACGTAACTTGAACCAGCTTCGCCGTCGGGCCACATCAACATGAGGTTCGACCGCAACCGGAATCACACAGGGATGGCCATGACCAACGAGGAACGCGACCTCATCACCCAGTTCATCCAGCGCGTCGCCGGCGCCCCCGTGCGCGCACCTGGCTCGGTGCCCTCGACATTGCCGGCCACTCAGCCGCTGCCGCCGATCGACCGCGAGGCCGATGCGCTGATCGCCGACCTGATGCAGCGCCACCCCGAGGCGCGCTACCGCCTCACCCAGACCGCCTTCGTCCAGGAACACGCGTTGGCCGAGGCGCAGAACACCATCAACCGCCTGCAATGGGAGCTGGACCAGGCGCGCGCTCAGGCCGCGCCTGCTGCCGCCTCGCCCTGGGGTGCCGCAGCCCAGCAGCCGCGCGGTCTGTTCGGCGGCCTGTTTGGTGGCCGACAAGCCCAATCACCGCAAGCCCAATCACCGCAAGCCCAATCACCGCAAGCCATGGCGGCACAGCAGCACTATGCGCCGCCGCCGCCGACGCACGCCCCCGGCTACCAGCCCGGCATGTTCCAGCAGCCGCAACAAGGGCCGAGCTTCCTCTCCTCGGCACTGACCACCGCGGCCGGGGTTGCCGGCGGCATGGTGGTGGGAAACATGCTGATGAATGCCTTCTCCGGCGGCGGCGCCGCCCATGCCGCCAGCCCGGGCAGCAGCCCCTGGACCAACCCGACAGCAGCGCCCGACCCCTATGCCCAGGGCGGCGAGCCAAAGGATGGCGGCTGGCAACAGGCGAGCCCGGTCAGCTACCAGAACACCGACGACCAGGGCGATTCGGGCTGGAGCGACGCCGGCAGCGACGAGGAACTCTGAGGCAAAGGCGGCGGCTACTCCAGCTCCCACCCCCGGTTCCGCAGGGTCGCGATGTGCGGCCGGGCGCGCCGGCCCGCCTCGTCCAGCGCCATCCACAGCTTGAGCTGTTCCAGCACGCCTCGCGTAGGGAAGGCGAGGTCGAGCGCCAGCGCCTCCTCCACCGCGTACCAGCGCAGGTCGTCCAGTTCGCCCGAGCCAGCCAGGGTGCCGCCGACATGCTCGGCACGCACTACCAGGAAGCGCGCGTCGAAGCGCACCGGCGAAAAATCCGGCGTGATGGCGCGACACAGATAATCGAGCCCATGCAGCAACGGCGGCAGGCCGAGCGTGAGTCCGGTCTCCTCATCCAATTCACGCGCGGCGGCGATGCCGATGGCCCGGGTCAGCGACGGGTCGGCGCCACGGGCCATCAGCGCGCGCGCATGCTCGGGCAGCGGCGAGGCATGGTCGGCGCCATGATCCTCCGGGTCCACCCGCCCGCCGGGGAACACCAGGCGATTGGGCATGAACTTATGGCCGGCGCCACGCATGCCCATCAGCACCTGCGGCCCGCCATCCTCGCGCAGCACCAACAGGCTGGCAGCGGGCTTGGGCACCACCAGGGCAGGGCGGGTCGGCTGGGGGGCGGAAACGGTTTCGGGCATGCGGCGCTCCTTCACCCGACAGAGTGCCCCAGCCGCCGCCGCGTGCCAAACGCCCGACGCGGGGATCAGCCCTCGGCCAGCGCCATGCGCGCCGCATGGGCGATGCGCAACGCCTCGGGGCTGCCGTAGGTTTCCAGCCGCTTGGCGATCTCGCGCAGCCCGGCCGGCGAGCGCGGCGGACGGGCGTACCAGAAGCAGAAAGCGTCGAATCGGGCCATCGCCTCATCGTAGAGCGCATCGAGTTGGGCCGCGGCCGGGGCGGCAAGCATGGCCGCGCGCTGCTGCTCCGGTACCATCACCATCATCGGCACCAAGCCGTTGCCCCAGGCCCTGCGCTGCGAGTCCGCCATTTCCACCTCCGCGGTCATGCGAAACCGGAGCATGGCGGCGGGAGGTAAACGGGCGGTAAAGGTGCGAGGAGGCAAGGCCAGGGCGCCGCCCTGGACCCGGCAGGGGGCCGAGCCCCCTGCACCCTCATCCATTTCGCCTTCGGCAAGGGGGTTCCAGAGCAGAGCCCTGACCTTGCCTACTCAGAACACCTTCCGCCGCCGCCAGCGGCGCGCATTGTCGCGTGGATAGGCCAATCCGCTGACCGACACGCCCAGCCCCGCCAGTAGCTTGGCCATCTCGATGGCGCAGCGGTAGCCTTCCAGCACCGGCACCTCCCACCCAGCGTCGTGCAACCGCCGTTCGATATGCGGGCGCATCCAGTAGATGGCGGAGCAGCCCAGGATAATGGTGTCCGAACCATCCTGTTCAATCGCCGCCTCGGCCTCGGCCACCGCGCGATCAAGCAGGACCGAGGGCTGTCCCGCCTCCACCACGGCCTTTTCCGCTTGGACGTTGCCCGCCCCGGGGCGCGACGGGCGCGGCAGCGGTGCGTCGATGCAGCGCACGGAAGCGCACCGGTCGGTGAAGCGGTACTGCACGACCAGGTTGTACATCTGCATATTGTGCGCTTCGGACACGTCGATCACGCTGAACTTGTTGCCCAGCATGGCGGCCACCGTCATCTGCGCATGCGCACAGGCCACCACCGGCACATTATGCCGCTGGCCGATCTCGCGCGCCTCGGCAAACCCCGGGTCGCCGCCGCCCAGCAACACGATCGCATCCCAGTCCCCGCTCGCCACCGCCTGCCGCACGATCGGCAGGCGCAGCACGCCGACGGTGGCGAACTCCTCGCGCGTTTCCACGAACGAATCCCCGAACGGGCCAACCGGGCCGGGATGGACGTTCCAGTCGGTATCGGCCAGCAAGTGGCCGTACTCCTCGAAGTTGATCAGCCCCGCCTCGCGCGAGGCATCCCGCGGCGGCGCATAGAGCGGCGAGGTCGGTGCAAACGTGTAGGGCTGGATCAACAATAGGCGATTGCGCACGTGTCCCTCCAGGAGCCAGCAGCAAGATTCTTCTTTTTCTGAAGAAAAAGAAGCAAAAAGACTTTTATCCATTAACGCCGGATGACCCGGCCGAATCGATCAACGGATAAAAGTTTTTTGGTTCTTTTTTTCAAAAAAGAACGACTTTCTTCAAACGGGATCCCAAGTAAACACCTCGCCCGAGCGATCAAGCGGCATGAAGCTGCCCTTCAGTGCCGGGATGGCGATTTGTCCGACCTCGGTCGGTGTCCAGCCGCCGTCATGGTGCACGCCGCGCACCGGGCGCGACGACGACATCAGGAAGATCTCGTTGTGCCGCGTCGCGAAAACCTGGCCCGACACGCCCTTGGCGCCGTCGGAGGTGAGGAACACCGCCATCGGCGCGTTTTTGTCGGGCGTCATCATCTGGATCTTGGCCATGCGCGCCTGCTGCTCCGGCGTGTTGACCGGGATCGATCCGGTCATCCGGCTCCACGCGAAGGGCGAGATGCAGTTGCTGCGCACGTTGTAGCGCATCATGTCCAGCGCGATCGACTTCGACAGCGCGGTGATGCCCAGCTTGGCCGCGGCGTAGTTGGCCTGGCCGAAATTGCCGATCAGGCCCGAGGTCGACGACATGTGCACGAAGCTGCCGCTCTCCTGCTTGCGGTAATGCTCGGCGGCGGCACGGCTGACATAGAAGGCGCCGGACAGGTGAACGTTGATCACCGCGTTCCAGTCATCCTCCGTCATCTTGTGGAAGATCACGTCGCGCAGGATGCCGGCGTTGTTGACCACGCCGTCGATGCGGCCATAGGTATCCAGCGCGCACTGCACGATGCGCCGCGCCGAATTCCAGCTGGCAACGCTTTCGGTGTTGATCACCGCCTGGCCGCCGCGCTGCTCGATGATCGCCTTGGTCTGTTCGGCCGGCGTGGCCGAACCGCCATCGCCGGTCACCGACACACCGAGGTCGTTGATGACCACCTTCGCACCCTCGCCGGCCATCATCACCGCGATCTCGCGGCCGATGCCGCCGCCCGCGCCGGTCACCACCACCACCTTGCCTTCGACGATCCCGCCCATTGCTTCCTCCGCTTGGTTTGCCGCTCAAAACTAAGGCGCGACTCGCGGGTTGTCGACATTGCACAAGCCCGGCTTTGGTGGCTAGGCTCGCGGCCAAACAGCCGGGTGCAGCCCGGGAAGGGCAGGAAGCGAGATGGCCGAGAGAACCTTGCGCGGCAAAGTCGCGATCGCCGGCATTGGCGAGACCACCTATTACCGCCACGGCAAATCGCCCGACAGCGAATTCAAGCTGGCATTGCAGGCCATCGTGCGCGCCTGCGAGGATGCCGGCATCAGCCCGCATGATGTGGACGGCTTCGCCAGCTACGGCGGCGACCGCAGCGACGGGCCGCGCCTGGCCGCAGCACTTGGTATCAAGACTTTGCGTTTCTCCAACATGTTCTGGGGCGGCGGCGGCGGCGGGGTGTGCGGCGCGGTCGGCAATGCCGGGGCCGCGGTGGTCAGCGGCATGGCCGATTGCGTGGTGGCGTTCCGCTCGCTGGCCCAAGGTCAGTATGCACGCTATGGCCGCGGCGCGCCGGTGGCCAGCGTCAGCGGCGAGGCGTCCTTCACCGCGCCGTACGGCCTGATGTCGCCGGCGCAGATGTTCGCCATGAAGGTCACGCGCTTCATGCACATGCATGGCATTTCCGACACCACGCTGCGGGCGATCTCGCTGGCCTGCTACCACCACGCGCAGAACAACCCGAACGCGGTGATGCGCGGCCGGCCGCTGGACGAGGCGATGTACGACGCCTCGCGCTGGATCATCGAGCCGCATTTTCATCTGTACGACTGTTGCCAGGAGAATGACGGTGCTGCGGCCGTCATCGTGGTGCCGGCCGAACAGGCGAAGGATTTCCGCAACACCCCGGCCTATCTGCTCGCCTGCGGCCAGGGCGGCGACCACCGCAGCGCCGCCCCGGTGCACAACATGCCCGACTACCCCGGCAGCCACTTCAAGTCGCTGGCGCCGCGCATGTACGACATGGCCAAGCTCGGCCCGGCTGAAATCGACATCGTGCAGTGCTATGAGAACTTCACCGGTGGCGTGCTGATGAGCCTGGTGGAACACGGGCTGGTCAAGGCCGAGGAGGCCAACGAGGTCCTGACGCCCGAGAACCTCAAGGCCCCCGGCGGCAAGATGCCGCTCAACACCTCGGGCGGCAATCTGGCCGAATGCTACATGCACGGGCTGGAACTGGTGATCGAGGCGGTGCGGCAAATCCGTGGCACCGCGATCAACCAATCGGTGAAGCGTGACACCGCCATCGTCATCGGCGGGCCGATGGTGACCCCCGTCAGCTCCCTCATCCTGGGTTCGGAGGCCTCGCTGTGACCTATCTCCCCAAGGGACTCCCCGCGCCGTCCAGCGCGCCCGACGGCCTCGCCCAGCCGTACTGGGATGCGACGCGCGAAGGCAAACTGCGCATCCAGAAATGCCGCGGCTGCGGCGCCCACCAGTGGGGTCCGGAATGGATCTGCCATCGCTGCCATTCCTTCGACCTCGACTGGGTGGAGGTGAAGGGCAGCGGCCGCATCCACAGCTACGAGAGGCCGCACCACCCGGTGCACGCGGCACTGACCGGCCACGGGCCGTACATCATCGTGCTTGTGGAACTGGACGGGGTGGGCGTGCGCATGGTCGGCAACCTGCTGGGCGACCCGGCGCAAAAAATCGAGATCGGGGCGGCGGTGGAGGCGGTGTTCGAACCGCACGACGACGCCGACCCGCCATACGCGCTGGTGCAGTGGAAGTGCGTTTGAGCGGCGGGTGGTGCCGAGTGCAGGATTCGAACCCGCGACCTTCGGTTTACAAAACCGCTGCACTACCACTGTGCTAACCCGGCGCCCACCCAACCCTGCATAGCGAATCCTGCGGCCGTTCGCCAGCCGCCTGGTTGACATGGGTCAACACTCGTCGCGCCGCCACAACGGATAGGATGGCGGCGCGGTGCGATACGCGAGGGGGAACGGGAAATGGCCAATACGGACGAGGCACCGCCGAAAGCCGTCCCGCTGCCGGCCGAGGCGCTCTACCGTCCCGCCGATCTTTCCGCCCTGGCCTTCGCCACCACCGCCGAACTTGCCCCCCTGCCAGGGCTGGAGGCGCAGCCGCGGGCGCGCGACGCGATCCGCTTCGGCACCGAAATTGCGCGCGACGGCTTCAACATCTTCGCCATCGGCGCCGGGGGCGCGCGGCTGCAACAGGCGCTGCGCGACGTGCTCGACGGCGCCGCCGAGGGCAGGGCGGAGCCGCAGGACTGGGCTTATGTCTACAACTTCGTCGACCCGCAGCGGCCGACGGCGCTCAGCCTGCCGCCCGGCCGTGCGCCGCTGCTGCAACGCGCGCTGCATGAGCTGATCGACGATCTGCGCTCGATCCTGCCCGGCGTGTTCGAGGGCGAGGACTACCAGAAACGCCGCGCCGCCCTGGTGCAGTCGATCCAGGCGCGCACCGAGACCGCCTTTGCCAGCCTCAACCAGAAGGCCAGCGCCGCCGGCATCGCCATCCTGCGCACGCCGGCGGGCTTCGCCATGGCGCCGATGCGCGACGGCAAGGTCGTGCCGCCGCCCGAGTTCAACGCCTGGCCCGACACCGAGCAACAGGCCGCGCGCGCCGCCATCGCTTTGCTGGAACGCGACCTGGAGGAGACGCTGCGTGCGGTTCAGCGGGTGGAGAAGGAACAGCGCGATGCGGTGCGCGCGCTCGAACGCGAGGTGGCCAGCTTCGCCATCGCCCAGCCCTTCGACGAGGCGAACGCCGCCTTCGCCGCCCTGCCGGAGGTTCTGCGGTTCCTGGCCGCGGTGCGCGATGACGTGCTCGACACGCTGCCGCTGTTCGCCTCGCCCGAGATCGCCGCCCAGGCCGGCGCGCCGCCCCAGGCATCCGTGGGCGAGGCGGCCCACGCCGCCGGCCCGCGCCTGGCCGGGCCGTTCGAACGCTACGACGTGAACGTGCTGGTGACCCAGGCCGGCAGCGCCGTGGGCGCCCCGGTGATCGAGGAACTGCACCCCACGCTGGGCAACCTGGTCGGCCGCATCGAATACCAGCAGATGCAAGGCGCGCTGGTCACCAATTTCCGCCTGATCCGTGCCGGCGCGCTGCACCGCGCCAATGGCGGCACCCTGCTGCTGGATGCCCGCGGCTTGCTGTCGGAGCCGTTCAGCTGGCCCGCCCTGAAACGCGCGCTGACCCAGCGCCGCATCGACATCGAAGACGTGGCGCGCTTCGTCGGCCTCACCACCACCGTCTCGCTGGAGCCCGACCCGATCCCGCTCGACGTCAAGGTGGTGCTGTACGGCGAGCGCCAGCTCTATTGGATGCTGGAGGCGCTGGACCCCGAGCTGTCACGCCACTTCAAGGTACTGGCCGATTTCGACGACGAGCTCGACCGCACGCCCGACGGCGAGGCGCTGATGGCCCGGTTGGTCGCCGCCATGGCGGCACGCGAGGGCCTGCGCCCGCTCGACCGCGACGCGGTGGCGCGCATCATCGAGCACGCCGCACGGCTGGCCGAGGATTCGCACAAGCTCACCCTGCTGGTGGAGTACCTGGGCGACACGCTGGCCGAGGCCGACCATCTGGCCGCCGCCGCGGGGCGCGAAGCGATCGCACGGGCCGATATCGACACGGCGATCGACCGGCGCATTCACCGCGCCGCGCGCATCCGCGAACGCGGCCAGGAGATGATCCTGCGCGACATCGCCCTGATCGACACGACCGGCGCACAGGTGGGCCAGATCAACGGGCTGTCGGTGCTGAGCCTGGGCGGCTTCGCCTTTGGCCGGCCCACCCGCATCACCTGCCGGGTGCGCCCCGGCGGCGGGCGCATCGTTGACATCGAGCGCGAGGTGAAACTGGGCGGGCCGTTGCACAGCAAGGGCGTGCTGATCCTCGCGGGGCTGCTGGGCAGCCGCTACGCGCTCGACGGGCCGATGTCGGTGTCGGCCAGCCTGGTGTTCGAACAATCCTATGGCGGGGTCGACGGCGACAGCGCCTCCTCGGCCGAGTTCTATGCCCTGGTCTCGGCCCTGTCCGAGGTGGCGCTGCGGCAGGACCTGGCGGTGACCGGCTC
>JBBQOT010000042.1:0-10597 GCA_038331165.1 Acetobacterales bacterium | reverse complement strand
CCTCGCGGCGCTGGACCGCATCAAGGCCATCGTGGAGGGTCTGGCCACCACGGCACACGAACCGACCGGCGATGACACCGCGCTGATCGCAGCACTTGACGCCGCCGCGGCGGGAAGGTCGATGCCAGCCCCCGCCGCCGTGCTGACCGCTCCGCCCACCGTTCCCGCCCCGATCGCTCTCACCCCAATCGCTCCCACCCCAATCGCTCCCACCCCGGCGGTGGCCACCACGCCCGAGCGATCCGCGACCGTGGCGCCAGTAGTAATCGAGGCTACGCGTGCTCTTGCCGCCGCTGCCGATGTCGCCGCCGCCGATGCCGTACCGGCGGAGGTGACGGTCGGCGTGCAAACCATCCGCGTAGGTGTCGACGTGCTCGAAGACCTGATGACGCTGGTCAGTGAGCTGGTGCTCACCCGCAACCAGTTGCTTCAGGTCGCCCGCATGCACGAGGCCCGGGATGGCGATTCCAGCGGCTTCACCGTGCCGCTGCAGCGGCTGTCGCACATCACCTCTGACCTACAGGAGGGTGTGATGAAAACGCGCATGCAGCCGATCGGCAACGCTTGGCAGAAGCTGCCTCGCCTGGTGCGCGATCTGGCCCGCGACGTCGGCAAGAAGATCGAGCTGGTGATGCGCGGTGCCGACACCGAGCTGGACCGCCAAGTGCTGGAGCTGATCCGTGACCCGCTGACCCACATGGTGCGCAATTCCGGCGACCACGGGCTGGAGAAGGCCGAGCTGCGCCGCGCCGCCGGCAAGCCGGAAACCGGGCGCATCACGCTCAACGCCTACCACGAGGGCGGGCACATCATCATCGAGGTCGCCGACGATGGCGCCGGGCTACCGGTGGATCGCATCCGTGCCAAGGTGGTGGCCAAGGGCATCGCCACCGAGGGCGAACTAGCCGGCATGAGTGCCGCCGATATCCAGCGCTTCATCTTCCGCCCGGGCTTTTCCACCGCCGCCGAGGTTACCGCCGTTTCGGGCCGCGGCGTCGGCATGGACGTGGTCAAGACCAACATCGAGAAGATCGGCGGCACGATCGACCTGAAGTCGGAGCCTGGGCGCGGCACCACCTTCATCATCAAGATCCCGCTGACGCTTGCCATCGTCTCGGCGCTGATCGTGGAGGCCGGCGGCGAGCGCTTCGCCATCCCGCAGATCAGCGTGGTCGAGCTGGTGCGCGCGCGGCTCGACGCCGATCGGCATGCCGCCCGCCGCAAAGACGAGACCGGGAAGGATGGGGGTGGGAAGGATGGGGGTGGCAAGGACGCCACCACGCCGGTGGTGGAGCATATCCATGGCACCCCGGTGCTGCGCCTGCGCGGCCACCTGCTGCCGCTGGTCAACCTCACCGACCTGCTGGACCTCGGCGCCACCCGGCTCGGCAAGGCCGAGGGGCACGTGCATGTCGTGGTTGCCCAGGTCGGCGCCGCCTTGCTCGGCATTATCGTCGACCGGGTTTTCGACACCGAGGAGATCGTGGTCAAGCCAGTGGCGCCGATCCTGCGGCACATCACCATGTTCAGTGGCAACACCATCCTGGGCGATGGCTCGGTGATCATGATCCTTGACCCGAACGGCATCGCGCGGGCCACCGGCGTGGCTGGGGCCGCCGGGCACGGCACCCACCACGCCGGCACCCAGGACGGTCGCGATGGCATCATCCCGGTCGCACACGCGCAATCGCGCACCGCCATGCTGCTGTTCCGCGCCGGCGGCGCCGCGCCGAAGGCGGTGCCGCTGGGCCTGGTGGCGCGACTGGAGGATCTGCCGCGCGACCGCGTTGAGTTCTCCTCCGGCCAGCCGGTTACCCAGTACCGCGGCCGGCTGATGCCGCTGGTGCCGTTCTCCGGCACCATCGACCCCGCCGCCGAACGCTATGCCGTGCTGGTCTTCACCGATGGCGATGGCGCTGGAAGTGGCGGTGGGGGCAGCGGCGGCGGGGCCGGCGATGGCGGACAGGAACGCTGCATGGGCCTGCTGGTCGATGAAATCGTGGACGTGGTCGAGGACCAGCTGAACATCGAGCTGTCGGGTGCGCGGCCGGGCCTGCTGGGCACCGCGGTGATCGCCGGGCGGGCCACCGACGTGATCGACATCGGCTTCTGGTTGACCCAGGCCTCGCAGGACTGGTTCCGCCGGTCCGACCGCCCAGGTGGCCAGGGTGCGGGACAGGGCCGCGCCGATATCCTGGTGGTGGAGGACAGCGATTTCTTCCGCCAACTGCTGGTGCCGACGCTTTCTGCGGCTGGCTATCGCGTCACCGCCGCGCGCAGCGCCGGCGAGGCGCTGCGGCTGCGCGAGGCGGGGGCGATGTTCGATGCTGTTGTCTCGGACATCGAGATGCCCGAGATCGACGGCCATGCCCTGGTGCGCCAGATCCGCGCCGCCGGCCCGTGGGCGCAGCTGCCGGTGATCGCACTGACCAGCCATACCAGCGCGGACGCCATCGATGCCGGGCGCGAGGCCGGCTTCACCGACTACGTCATCAAGTTCGAACGCGAGGCCCTGCTCGCCAGCCTGGAGCAATGCCTGGCCGCTTCCAGGCCCGGTCGCGGCCAGGGCAGGCACCTGACCGCGCAAAGCGCCTGATCACAAGGAAGCATCATGAGCAGCACCATTCTGGAGCGCCCCACGCTCCTGGCCTTAGGCGCCGAGGCGGGGCAGGACGGCACCGCCGCCTTTGTCACCCTGACCGTCGCCGACCAGCTTTGCGGCATCCCTGTGCTGGGGGTGCGCGACATCCTGGGCGGGCAGGTGATCACCCGCATTCCGCTGGCCGCGCGCGAGATTGCCGGCAGCCTGAACCTGCGCGGACGCATCGTCACCGCGATCGATCTGCGCCGCCGCCTCGGCCTGCCCGACGCGGCCGCCGACAGCGTGCGCATGTCGGTGGTGGCCGAGCAGGCCGGTGAGCTGTACGCGCTGCTGGTCGACCAGGTCAGCGAGGTGCTGACGCTGCCGGCGTCGGACTTTGAACCCAATCCACCCACCCTGCCACCGCAATGGGCGGAGTTCAGTGCGGGCATCTATCGCCTGCAGGACCGTCTGCTGGTGGTGCTCGACGTCGCCCGCCTGCTGTCGCTGGGCCCGGCTTCGCGCGGCGCAACTTCGCAAGGGAGAACATGATGCCGACATGCCTGGTGGTCGATGACAGCCGCGTGGTGCGCAAGGTGGCGCGCCGCATCCTGGAAGGGCACGGCTTCACCGTGGCGGAGGCCGAGGACGGCCAGCAGGCGCTGGATGCCTGCCGCGCCAGCATGCCGGACAGTGTGCTGCTGGACTGGAACATGCCGGTGATGAACGGCATCGATTTCCTCAAGGCGCTGCGCCACGAATTTGGGCCGGGCAACCCGCCGGTGCTGTTCTGCACCACCGAGAACGACATCTCGTTCATCGAGCAGGCGATCGAGCACGGCGCGCAGGAATTCATCATGAAGCCGTTCGATGCTGATATCCTGATGGGCAAGTTCGCGCAGGTCGGTCTCGCGTGACCGCGCTGGCGGCACCGCTGCTGGCGCCGACCTCGGCGGTGGTGCGGGTGATGCTGTGCGACGATTCGATCGTGATCCGCGGCGCCATCGCCCGCATGATCGAGGCGGATCCGCAGGTCCGGGTGGTCGCGCGCGCGTCGAACGGCCAGCAGGCGATCGACGGGATTGCCCGCCAGGCCCGCGCCGGCACGCCGATCGATGTGGTGGTGTTGGACATCGAGATGCCGGTGATGGACGGCATCACCGCGTTGCCGCAGATCCTGGCCGCCGACCCGGGTATCCGGGTGCTGATGGCCAGCACGCTGACCACGCGCGGCGCCGACATCGCTCTGCGCGCGCTGCGCCTGGGGGCGGCGGACTACGTCGCCAAACCGGGGGCGGCGCAAATCGCTGACGACAGCTTCCGCATCGACCTGCTGGCCAAGATCAAGGGCCTGGCCAGGGTGCGCCGCCATCGCCCCGGCGCCATGGCGATGCCCGGCACGCCGGTGGCGCTACGCCCGCTGCCGGTCCGCGCTCCACAACTTCTGGCCGTCGGCAGCTCGACCGGCGGGCCGCAGGCGCTGTTCACGCTGATGCAGGGGTTGGGCCGCAAAGTGCCGGTACCAGTGGTGCTGACCCAGCACATGCCGGCGACCTTCACCCCGATACTGGCCGAGCACCTGAACCGCATCGAGGGCGTGACCTGCACCGAGGTGTGCGACGGCGAGGCGCTGGAGCCTGGGCGCGCCTATCTCGCCCGTGGCGACCGGCATTTTTTGGTCGAGGGCACGCCGGGGGCGCTGCGGGCGCGCCTGAGCGATGCGCCGCCGGAGAATTTCTGCCGCCCGTCGGTCGACCCGATGCTGCGCAGCGCGGCGGGCGCCGTGGCTGGCCGGGTGCTGGTGGTGATGCTGACCGGCATGGGCCATGACGGGCTGGCAGGCGCCCGCCAGGTGGTCGCCGGCGGTGGCGGGGTCGTCGCCCAGGACGAGGCGACCAGCGTCGTATGGGGCATGCCCGGCGCGGTCGCCCAGGCCGGTCTGTGCTGCCAGGTGCTGCCGCTGCCGACGATCGCCGACAGGGTTCTCGACATTTTCAGGACGTCACGCGCATGAAGCCCCGCAGTTTTGAGATTTTGGCCGGGCTGTTGCTGCGCGGCTCCGGTCTGGTGATCGGACCGGAGAAGCAATACCTGCTGGAAACTCGGCTGGGCGGCATCATGCGCCAGATCGGCGCCGCCGACCTCGACCAGTTGGCCGAGCGGCTCCAGGCGCCCGGCAGCGGTGACGCCGAGCGCCAGGTTATCGAGGCAATGACCACCAACGAAAGTTTCTTCTTCCGCGACGAGAAGCCGTTCATCCATTTCCGCACCACGGCCCTGCCGCGGCTGCACGCCACCCGCCCCCCCGGCGCCAGGGTGCGCATCTGGTCGGCGGCGTCCAGTTCGGGCCAGGAGGCCTATTCGCTGGCGATGATCATCGCCGAGATGCGCGCTTCGCTGGGTAGCCGCGAGGTGGAGATCGTCGGCACCGATCTCAGCCGGGAACAGGTGCACCGGGCGCAGGAAGGGCTGTACAGCCAGTTCGAGGTGCAGCGCGGGCTGCCGATGCAGCACCTGGTGAAATACTTCCGCAAGGATGGCACCAACTGGCGGCTCAACGACACCATCCGGTCGATGGTGAACTTCCGCGAGTGGAACCTTCTGGCCGACCCGCGCCCGCTGGGCAGCTTCGACGTGGTGTTCTGCCGCAACGTGTTGATCTATTTCGACCGGCCCACCAAGACCCGCGTGCTGGACGGAATTGCCCGCCAGATGGCACCGGATGGCCTGCTCTACCTCGGCGGTGCCGAGACGGTGCTCGGCCTGTCCGACTGGTTCGACATCGTCGCCGACAACCGCGGGGTCTACGAACTGGCCCGCAAAGCGGCCAAGCCCGTGCTCGCCACATTGGCCGCCGGCCGGTAGCCTGCGCGCGGGGCCCAGGGGCCCGGCCCGAGGGAGCGGCGGATGGACCTGCAGGCCGAGTACGACAATGGCGCCAAGGTGCCGACCTACCCGGCGATTGCCGAACGCTGGCTGGCGCAGGCAGCCGCCTTTCGCGCCACGCACCCCCATGCCGAACTGGGCATCGCCTATGGGCCCACGGAGCGCCAGGCGCTCGACCTGTTCTGGCCGGGGGCGGCGCGGCAGGGTCCGGTGGTGGTGTTTGTCCATGGCGGCTACTGGCAACGCTCCCACCGTCTGGCGTTCAGCCACCTCGCCCAGGGGTTGCTGGCGCATGGCGTGGCGGTGGCCATGCCCTCGTACGAGTTGTGCCCCAACGTGACCCTGGCGACGCTGGTCGAGCAGGTGCGCGACAGCGTGGCGTTCCTGTACCGCCGGGTGGGGGGACGGTTCCTGGTGACCGGGCATTCGGCCGGCGGGCACCTGACCGCCATGCTGATGGCGACCGACTGGGCCACGCGCGGGCTGCCGGCCGATCTGGTGCCGGCGGGGATGCCGATAAGCGGGCTGTTCGACCTGGAGCCGATCACCCATACCACCGTCAACGGCGCGCTGGGGCTGGACGTGGCGGAGGCGCGGCGGCTGTCGCCGCTGCTGTTGCCGGCGACCGGCGGGCGCATCCACGCCTATGTGGGCAGCGAGGAAGGCGTGGAATATTCCCGCCAGTCACGCTCGATCGCCGAAGTCTGGGGCGGCACGTGGGACAGCATGCCGGGGCTGAACCATTTCTCCATTGT
Organism: Acetobacterales bacterium; assembly: GCA_038331165.1. Taxonomy (GTDB): domain Bacteria; phylum Pseudomonadota; class Alphaproteobacteria; order Acetobacterales; family Acetobacteraceae; genus CAMDGX01. The sequence goes on along the minus strand of JBBQOT010000042.1, from coordinate 4,375 downwards.
GGAGGAACTGCAGAACCCGGCGAGCGCCATGGTCGCCAAGGCGCGGGTATTGCTTCCGGCGTCCAGGTAGCAATTCCCGCTGATTGCGATCGATGGGAACAAGGCACGGCCAGGGCTTTGCCCCATAGGTGCTAAGATAAGGGAGTATGGGCTCTGCCCAGACCCGCCAGGGGCCAAGCCCCTGGACCTTGTTTTATAAGAAAAACTAAAAATTTCAATGCGTTGATAATTTAGATACGTCAAGAGTGCTCTTGGCTGCGCCAGCAGCCCCTGATCGTTGTGCGGCTTCGATTGATGGCAGCGGGCACAGCCACTAAGGGCCCGTACGAGGTTAAACGCTCGGGCGCACGGCCTTAAGTCGCTGGACGGACTCGTTTATCAAGCCTGAGCCGATTCGATTATCTTCGGCTGGCCCCTAAAGGTAATGGGATCAAAGGGTCTCTGACCCTTTGCGGGTCGAGGGCAGAGCCCTCGCCTTCCCTATCTTAGTGCCTATGGGGCTGGACCCCCCAAAGGCCGAGGGCCTTTGGAAACCCATCTATAAGGTCCTGGGGCTTGGCCTGTCGCGCGAAGGCGCGCTCGGGACCTGGTGGGTCCAGGGCGAAGCCCTGGCCTTGCCTAACAGTCCATCAAAGTCTTCGGTTGGCGGCATAAATCAAGGAATGAGCACCGTGCTCCCGGTGGTCTGCCGTGCCTCTAGCGCGGTATGCGCCGCGGCGGCGTTGGCGAGCGGGAACGTCTGGTTGACCCGGATCTTCACCGCACCTTGGGCTACAACGTCGAACAGGTCGTTCGCAGTGGCGACCAGGTCGGCGCGCCTGGAGGTGTAGGTGGCCAGCGTTGGCCGGGTCAGGAACAGGCTGCCTTTGGCCGCCAGGATGCCGATATCGACCGGCGGCACCGGGCCCGAGGCATTGCCGTAGCTAACCATCAGCCCGAGCGGCGCAAGGCAGTCCAGGCTGATGGTGAAGGTGTCGCGGCCGACGCTGTCGTAGACCACCGGCACCATGGCGCCGCCGGTGATCCGCTTGACCTGGGCCGGCAGGTCGGCGTGGCCGACCACGGCATGGGCAGCCCCGTGCGCCAATGCCAGTTCGGCCTTGGCCGGGGTCGAGACCACGGCGATCACGGTGGCGCCGAGATGCTTGGCCCACTGGCACAGGATCAGCCCGACCCCGCCAGCGGCGGCATGCACCACGATGGTATCGCCGGGCTTCACCGCATAGGTTCGCCGCAGCAGGTATTGCGCCGTCATGCCCTGGAGCATCATCGCCGCCCCCGTTTGGGCGTCGATCCCGTCTGGCAGCACCACCAGCCGGTCGGCGGCGATGGCGCGCTCGGTGGCATAGGCGCCGATCGGCCCGCCGGCATACGCCACGCGGTCGCCCGGCTTGACCTCTGTCACGCCGGCACCGACCGCCAGCACCACGCCGGCGGCCTCCATTCCGGGTGTCGACGGCAGCGGTGCCTTGTACAGCCCGGTGCGGAAATACACGTCGATGTAGTTCAGCCCGACCGCCGCGTGGCGGACCAGCGCCTCGCCCGGGCCGGGCTCGGGCGTGGGAACGTCCTCCCAGTGCATCACCTCGGGGCCGCCGTTGGCGTGGATGCGAATGGCCTGGGTCATCGGGCTTCCATCATGTTGAGGTGCAGCAAGGTGCGGCGCACAGCGGAGGTCAGACCGCGCCGAGCGGCGCAAGAAGATCGGTGTCGGCGGTGCCGGCCCCTTCCAGGGCCAGCAGAAACCGCTTTGTCGGCAGGCCGTCGCCGCCGGAATAGCCGCCGATCCCGCCGGTGGCCACCACCCGGTGGCAGGGAATGACGATCGGGATTGGATTACGCCCGTTGGCCCCGCCGACGGAACGCGGGCTGCCGCCAACGGTGCGGGCGATGTCGGCATAGGTACGGGTGCTGCCGGGCGGTATGTCGCACAGCGCCTGCCACACGCGGCACTGATAGGTGGTACCGGACGGGGCGAGGGCGAGGTCGAAATGGTGCCGCTTGCCGTCGAAATAATCGTGCAACTGTCGCCGTGCCTCGACCAGCAGCGTTGTCTCGGCCTGCTGCGCCACCCAGCCCCAATCGATGGCCACGATCGTTCCACCATCCTCGGAGATGGTCAGGTCGCCAACAGGGGAGTGCAAGGAGAGCTGATGGGGCAAAGGGCGCGGTTCCGGGGGCTGGCTATGGGGCAGCGATGGCACCCTGCCCGCGGCGATGTCAAGCGCGGGGACCCGGGCGGTGGCTTCGTCAGCCCTGGCGCTTCTGGTCTCTTGCATGCCGCGACAGGTTCGCGGATAGGAGGCGACAAGCGGCCGCACTGCCACCATCTGGCCCGCGACGGAGGCCGATGATGACCCAGCCCGAATTTCCGCCCGATGCGCCGCTGTTCTACGACGCGCACGTCTTTGTCTGCTGTAACCGCCGCCAGGACGGCCATCCTCGTGGCTCGTGCGCCGCGGCGGGGTCGGAGAAGCTGCGCGATCACATGAAGGCGCGGGCCAAACAGCTCGGGCTCAAGAAGGTTCGGATCAACCTGGCGGGTTGCCTGGACCGCTGCGAACTTGGTCCCTGCGTCGTTATCTATCCCGAGGGGGTGTGGTACAAGATCACGACAACCGAGGAGGTGGACGCGGTGCTGGAGCGCCATCTGCGCGACGGAGGGCGCGTGCCGGAATTGCTGCTGCCGCCAGCGTGACAGGTGCAGGTGCGCGCGCATCGGTGGACCCCGCTGGCTGATCGCCCATGACGGATGGGCACGACACGATCTTCGCCGTGGCCTCCGGGGCGGGGCGCGCGGCGATCACGGTGGTGCGGATCAGCGGACCCGGCAGCGGTGCCATGCTCGACCGCCTGTGGCGACGGCGCCCACCGGCCAGGTTGGCAAGCTTACGCCTACTACGTGATCATTCCGACACCGTTATTGACAAGGCGATCGTGATCTGGCTGCCCGGCCCGCGCAGCTTCACCGGCGAGGATGGCGCGGAACTGCACCTGCATGGCGGGAGGGCGGTGCTGCGCGACGTGGCCGCGGCGCTGGTGGAGCTGGGGTTGCGCCCGGCCGAGCCAGGAGAATTCGCCCGCCGCGCCTTCCTCAACGGGCGCATCGACCTGGTCGAGGCCGAGGCGATCGCCGATCTGGTAGAGGCAGAGACCACCGCACAGCGGCGCCAGGCCCTGCGCCAGATGGAGGGCGGGCTGGGCGCGCTGCTGGGCGGCTGGGCCACGACGCTGACCTTCCTGCTGGCGCAGCAGGAGGCATTGATCGACTTCCCCGACGAGGACCTGCCGCCGGAGGTTGATGACGCGCTGCTGCAATCGCTGCGCCGGCTGTTCGACGAACTGCGCGCCCATCTGGACGACGGGCGACGCGGCGAGCGGCTGCGCGACGGCCTGGTGTTCGCCATCGTCGGCGTGCCCAACGCCGGCAAGTCCACCCTGGTCAACGAACTGGCGCAGCGCGACATCGCCATTGTTTCCCCCCTGCCCGGCACCACCCGCGACGTGCTGGAAGCGCGGATCGAACTGGCCGGCGTGCCCGTGACCCTGCTGGATACCGCCGGGCTACGTGCCGCGGCCGACAGTATCGAAGCCGAGGGCGTGCGCCGCGCCCGCGCCCGCGCCGCAAACGCAGATGTGCTGATCGTGCTGGAGACACCGACGGAGCCGGCACCGGACGATCTGGCGCCGCATCCACGCACGATCCGGGTGACTGCCAAGGCGGACCTTCTGCCCGCCGAAACCGCTGCGGCCGCCGGCGATCTGCGGATCAGCGCGCGAACCGGCCTGGGCATGAAGGCGTTCCTGGCGCAGCTGGCCGAGCACGCCAGGGCGCTGACTCAGGCGGAAGGCCCCCCTCCCCTGACCCGCGCGCGCCATCGGGCCGCACTGCTGCAAGCCGCCGACCACCTGTCCGCGGCACTGGCGGCACCGCAACCGGAGCTGCGCGCCGAGGACCTTCGTATGGCGCTGCGGGCAATCGGCCGCATCACCGGGCGCGTCGGCGTGGAGGACATTCTTGACTCGGTCTTCCACCAGTTCTGCATTGGGAAGTAGAACGGCCCCCGAGCGGCGACATACCGGGCGCCGCCAACGGAGTGGGTACAAATGACGCGTCGCTGCGATGTGATCGTGATCGGGGGCGGGCATGCCGGCTGCGAAGCCGCAGCCGCAGCCGCGCGCGTCGGTGCGAGGACTTTGCTGGTGACCCATAAGCGGCACACGATCGGCGAAATGTCGTGCAACCCCGCAATCGGCGGCATCGGCAAAGGCCACTTGGTGCGCGAAATCGACGCGCTGGACGGGCTGATGGGCCGGGCCGCCGACCGCGCCGGCATCCATTTCAAACTGCTCAATCGCAGCAAAGGCCCCGCCG
>JBBQOT010000041.1:0-10722 GCA_038331165.1 Acetobacterales bacterium | reverse complement strand
TTGAAACCCCTTTGTTTTTATTTAATTTTGGGGCCGGGGGGTGGCCCCGTGGTGGGTCCTGGGCGACGCCCGGGCCTTACCCATACTATGGGGTACTGACCGGCGGCGCATACCGCTCGATCTCGCGTGTCACTGCCTGTGCCGAGATCGGCCGCCAACTGGCCTCGGTCCCCGCCGCCATGTCGTAGCTCGCCTGGCGCGCCTGGTTGGCCCCGCGCTGGAAATGCGGGTGCACATACCGCGCCATCAACTCATAGCTGCGCTTCGTGGCCTCCCAGTCCGCCGCGTTATGGGCAAACAGCAGCACCCCCCCAAAGCCGCCATCGGACCCCAGCCACAACCGCTCGAAATGGCGGATGCAATCATCCGGCGTCCCGATGCAGGCAAACCCCGAGCTGATGAGGTACTCCACCGGATCCTCCACCCCGTCCGGGATCATCGGAAACGTCGTCACATCCTTGAAATACCGGCAGAACTCCGCCAGCCCGAACGCCATCTCGGCGCGCGCCTGTTCACGCGTCGGCGCGATATGCGCCAGCGTCACGATGCGCCACTTATGCCGCTCGGCCGGCTTGCCGTTTGCCGCCGCGTTCTCGCTATAGATCCGCCAATTCGCCGCATGGGCCTTCAACGCCTCGTCCGACGTGCCACCGATCGACAGCAACCCGATGCCATGCCGCCCCGCCGCCACCGCCCCCACCGGCGAGCGCGAGCACGCCACCGCCATTTCCATCATCGGCTGGCTGTACGGCTTCAGCTGCAACGAGGCATCCACCAGGTTGAACCAGTCGGTGCGCTGCGTCACCGCGCGGTTCTGCATCAGCTCCATGATCACATCGAGCCCCTCGCTCATCATGCGCCGCTGGTTGCCCACCTCGATGCCCAGCCGCAGCGCATCGCCCACCAACGCGCCCGGCCCCACGCCGAACATGCAGCGCCCGCGCGTCATATGGTCCAGCTGCATCATGCGCGACGCCAACGTGAACGGGTTATGGTACGGTATAGAAACCACTCCGGTCCCCAGCCGGATGTGCTTGGTCCGCTCCGCCGCCGCCGCCAGGAACATCTCCGGGCTGGCGATAATCTCGAAACCGCCGGAATGGTGCTCGCCCACCCACGCCTCATGGTAGTTCAGCCGATCGAGATGCTCGATCAGCTCCATGTCCCGCTCCAACGCCAGCGTCGGGTTCTCCCGCACCGCATGAAAGGGGGCCAGGAAAATGCCGGTGCGCAGGAAGCGGTCGTCCATCGCCCTAACTCCTGTTGCGACGCAAAAGGTCGAGGTTCACGCAATTCGTCAGCCGCCCATCGCGCAGGAACACCAACAGACATTCCGCCGCCTTGCGCCGAATATCCAGGTTCGACGGCGGCGAATAGAACGCGGCATGCGGCGTCACCAACAACCGGTCGCGCAGCCAATCCTCGCCATCGCGCCACGCCGCCAACAGCTTTGGCAGCGGGGCAGGGGGCTCCGACGGGAACACATCCAGCCCCGCGCCGCCAACCTTGCCCGTCTTCAACCCGTCGTACAGCGCATCCAAATCCACCAGCGGCCCGCGCGCGGTGTTGATCAGGATCAGATCCTGCTTGGCCGCCGCCAGCGCCGTGGCATCAATGATATGCCGCGTCTCCGGCGACGACGGCGCATGCAGGCTCACCGCATCCGACTGCGCCATCAACGCCGCCACCGAATGCACCCGCCGGCACCCGAACCCCAACTCCACCCCGTTCGGCAGATGCGGGTCGTAGAACACGATATCCATGCCGAACCCCGCGGCCCGCCGCGCCGCCGCCATGCCGATCCGCCCGAAGCCGATAATGCCGAAGGTATTGTCCCGCAGCCGCCGCATCAGCCGCGGACCCGGCGCCCAGCCCCAGTTGCCGATCGGGTCCGCCCGCAGCTTCTCCTGGTAGTGCACAATCCCGCGCGCCAGTGACACCATCAGCGTCACCGCATGGTCCGCCACTTCCGAGGTGCCATAGTCCGGCACGTTGCAAACCGGCACCCCGCGCGCCGCCCACCCGGCCACGTCGAGGTTGTCGTACCCCACCCCCAGCCGCAGGATGATCTTGCAATTCGGATACTGCTCCAGCGCCCCCACGTCATGGTTGGCCGACCCGGTGATGATCCCGTCGGCCTCCGCCATTTCCTGCGCCGTCGCCTGCCCACCCACCGGATACATCGCCAGCGTCGCCGCATCGCCAAACGTCGCCGCCTCCAGCCCGTCCGACGGCAGCGGATAGTTCAGATACAGGATCTTCATTTCACCGCTCCAATCATGCCGCCCATCTTCACCACCGTGCCGGCCTCGGTCACCAACTGGCGCACCACCCCATCGGCCGGCGCCTCGATCTCCACCACCGCCTTGTCGGTCTCGATCTCCGCCACCGTATCGCCTTTTTTCACCGTCGCGCCAGCCGCCACCGTCCAGCGCACCAGCCGCCCGGAATCCACCGTCAAATCCCCAAACGGCATCAGGATCGGCTCGCCGTCGACCGCCACCGCCGCCGCCGCCACCGGCTTGGCCACCGCTGCCACCGCCATCGGCGCCACCTCGGCCTTCACCCCGTCGATCCGCCCCTTCCAGCGCCACGGCGGCGTCGCCGTGCCGCCCATCACCTGCTTCACCCGAATTGCCACCAGCTCAGCATTCACCAGCATCGCCCGCTCCAGCGCCGGCCCGAACGGATGCGTCACCGGCGCCGTATGCAGCCGCCCCACCGGCGCATCCAGCTGATCCCAGCAAATCTCGTTCATCGCCTGGCCCAACTCCGCGCCCAGCCCCATCATCGGCCAGCCCTCGTCCACCACCAGCAGCCGATGCGTCCGCCGCACGCTCTCCGCCACCGTATCCACATCCAGCGGCTGGATCGTCCGCAAATCCACCACCTCCACCTCAATCCCCTCGGCCGCCAGCGCCTCCGCCGCCTCCAGCGACCGCTGCACCATCTGCCCCGCCGCCGCGATCGTGATATCGCGCCCCTGCCGCGCAATCCGCGCCACCCCGAACGGCACGTAATGGTCATTCCCCTCCGGCACCGGCCCCCGGCTGGCAAACAGCGCCTTCGTTTCCAGCATGATCACCGGATCCCCCGCCCGCAGCGCCGTCTTCATCAACCCCTTGGCATCCGCCGGCGTCGACGGCATCGCCACCAGCAGCCCGGGAATATGCGACCACATCGAATGATACGTCCCCGAATGATGCGGCCCCGTCGAACGCACCGTCCCGGCCCCCACCCGGATCACCATCGGCGCATTCATCTGCCCGTTGCTCATGTAGCGCAGCTTCGCCGCCTGCAACGCAATCTGCCCCGCCGCCTCGAACAGAAAATCGGCGAACATCAAATCCGCGATGCACCGCACCCCAGTCGCCGACGCCCCCAGCGCCGCCCCGGTAAACCCCAACTCACTGATCGGCGTATCCACCATCCGGTGCGCGCCAAACTCCTGATACAGCCCCTTGGTATGCCCGAACGTCCCGCCGCGCTCCCCCGTCCCCTCGCCGTAATAAATAATGTTCGGATTGGCCCGCATCTCCTCCGCCAACCCATCCCGCACCGCGTCCAGCCACCCCGTCTCCACCATCGCCCGCTGCTTGGGCGGCGCCAGCGCTTCCGGCGGATTGATCGGGTCGGCATACACATGCCGCATCACCGTCGCCGGATCAGGCTCGGCCGAGGCGCGGGCGAACGCCACCGACGCCGCCACCTCGTCGTCGATCCGCTTCTCGATCCCCGCCAGCGTCTGGTCCGTCGCCACCCCGAACTCGTCCACCAGCCGCGCCCGGAACGTCACCACCGGATCACGCTTCAACCAGCCATCCACCTCCTCCTGCGTTCGATACGTCCCCGTAACCGTATCCCCCTCGTGATGCCCCACCGTCCGATACGTCTTGCTCTCGATCAGCGTCGGCCCCTCGCCGCGCCGTGCCCGCTCCGCCGCCTGCTTCATCACCGTCCAAACGGCAACCACATCGTTGCCATCCACCGCCACGCCCGGAATGCCATAGGCCGCGGCACGGCTGGCAATCTCCGGATTCAGCGTAATGCTGCTCAGCGGCGTCGCCGTCGCATACAGATTGTTCTCGCACACCAGAATCACCGGCGCCCGCTGCACCCCGGCGAAATTCAACGCCTCGTGAAACGCCCCATGGCTCGTCGCCCCATCGCCAAAAAATGCGACGGCCACCCCATCGGTGCCCATATGCCGCGCCGCCAGCGCCGCCCCCACCGCCTGCGGCGCACCCGAGGCCACCACCCCATTGGTGCCAAAAAGCCCAATCGCCCGCTCATACAAATGCATCGTGCCGCCGCGCCCGCCCACGCTGCCGCCCGACTTGCCGTACAGCTCCGCCATCAGCACCTTGGGGTCCATCCCCTTGGCCAGCGCATGCCCATGCCCGCGATGCGTCGAAGTGATCCAGTCCGTCTTGCGCAAATGCGCGCAAACCCCAACCGCCGTCGCCTCCTCGCCGATATACAAATGCAGGAACCCCGGCGTCTCGCCCCGCCGGCACGCCACCTGCGCCGCCAACTCGAACCGCCGCAGCATCGTCATCTCTTCGAACAGCCGCACCATCTCGGCCGCCGTCAGCCCCTCGGGCAACGACGGACGATTCAACCCGGCAACAACCTTCGACTTGCCAGCCATGCGGCCCACCCTCCCAACACCGACCCCGCTTCGTGCCGATCTCGTTGCACCGCGCGGCCAAAGATTATAATAGCAGCCTAAGCCACGATCACGCCGCCCCGCAAGGCAGCGCACAAACAACCACAACAAGCGGAGGGACGCATGCGCGTCGATCTATCGGGCCGCGTCGCCCTGGTCACCGGCTCCGCCAAAGGCATCGGCCGCGCCATCGCCGACCGCTTCGCCGCCGAAGGCGCCTCCGTCGTCTACTCCGACGTCGAAACCCCCACCGAAGCCGCCACCGACCCGCGCCACATGGCCCTCAAGCTCGACGTCACCGACGAGCACGACGTCCAATCCGCCATCGACGCCATCATCGCCCGCTACGCCCGCCTCGACATCTGCGTGAACAACGCCGGCATCGGCACCGCACCCGCCGACCGCCTCCCCATCAACCAGGTCCGCATCGCCCAGTGGAGGCGCCTGATCGATGTCGACCTCACCGGCGTCTTCCTCGTCAGCCGCGCCGCCGCCGCCGCCATGATCCCCAGCAAATACGGCCGCATCATCAACATCTCCTCAGTTTTGGGCCTCGTCCCCATGCGCCTGCAAAGCGCCTACGTCGCCGCCAAGGCCGGTGTCGCCAACCTCACCAAATCAATGGCCATCGAACTCGCCCAACACGGCATCACCGTGAACGCCATCGCCCCCGGCAGCACCGCCACCGACGGCTGGCGCGGCTGGATCAACGATGCCACCAGCGAGGAACGCGACCTCCACACCCGCCTCATGTCCCACATCCCCATGGGCCGCCCCGCCGAAACCCGCGAAATCGCCCACGCCGCCCTCTTCCTCGCCGACCCCGACAGCGCCTTCGTCACCGCCCAAATCCTCGCCGTCGACGGCGGCTGGATCGCCGGCTTCGCGCGCGACTTCTAGCCGAAAGCCATAGGCGCCGCCTTATACCAACCCCTCTAATGATTGACCGATAGAGAAAGCCAAGGCCAGGGCTTTGCCCTGGACCCACCAAAGGCCGGCGGCCTTTGGAAACCTATTTATTTTCATATATTTTAAGGTCCAGGGCTTGGCCCGTCGCGCGAAGGCGCGCTCGGGACTGGCGGGGTTAGGGGCGAAGCCCAGAATTGTCTGACTGCGTGTCACCGTTACCGAGGATTGGTATCATACAAATCATTGTATGGGATGACCCATGGCCAAGCAAGGCCAGGGCGTCGCCCTGGACCCACCAGGGGCCAAGCCCCTGGACCTTAAATATATGAAAATAAATGGGTTTCCAAAGGCCGTCGGCCTTTGGTGGGTCCAGGGCAAAGCCCTGGCCTTGGCTTTCTCTATCGGTCAATCATTAGCAGGGTTGGTATCAATCATTGGTTTCGAGAGAAGGTTCGCACCAAATCCCTCTCCTTTCGTGGTGTCCGCTCCCAAACAAAAAACAACCGCGCGAATTTGCCGGTAAGGACCGTCGGTGCCGATGCCAGCGCGGCTCGCTCACAAAACCCCCACATTACCGTCGCTGCGCCCGCGCAGCAGCGTGAACAAAGCCAGTGCGCCGGCGGTGATGGCGATCAACACGGTAGCATAGGCCGCCGCCATGCCCACGTCGCCGGCCAGCGATTGCTGATAGGCGGCCACCGGCAAGGTGCGGGTCTTGCCTGTGTACAACACGATCGAGGCCGAAAGCTCGTTGAACACCTCCACCCACGCAATCGCCGCACCCGCCAAAAGACCCGGGCGCATCAACGGCAGCATCACCCGGCGAAACCCGCCCAGTGGCCGCACCCCCAGGCTCTGCGACGCCTCCTCCAGCCCGCGATCGATCTGATAGACGATGCTGGCCGAGGCGCGGGCCACGAACGGCAGGCGGCGGATGAAATACACCACCACGATGATCGCACCTGTGCCGGTCAGCAACAGCGGCGGTTCGTTGAACACCGTGGCATAGCCGATGCCCAGCACCGTGCCAGGCACCACGAAGGGCACCATGATCAGCAGGTCGGCCAGCCGCGACAGCACCCCGCTGCGCCGTGCGATCACATAGCCCGACAGCGCCCCCACCACCAGGATGAGCACCAGGGCAATGGCGGCGAAGCGCAGGCTGTTCCACAGCGCGTCGCCCAGCGCGGCGAAGGCGTTGGTATAGTTCGCCAGCGTCAGCACCGACTGGAACACCGCACCACGCACTTCCAGGAACGACGAGCCGACCACCACCAGCAGCGGCATGTTGGCCAATGCCACCAGCGCCCCGGTGCCCAGCGCCAGCAGCAGCCCCGCACGGCCGCGCAGCATGGTGGCCTGGCGCGTGCCCCCGGTGTCGTTCGCCACCACCCGGCGCGACGCCAGCCGCCGCGCCAACACCACCAGCGTCAACGCCAGCAGCACCAGGATCGCCGCGGTGGTGGCCGCCATGCCCGGCTCCGCACCGATCTCCGACAGATACAGCGAGAAGGCCAGCGTCGCGAGCACCGGGTAGCGCTCGCCCTCGCCCAGGATGCTCGGCGTGCCGAAATCGGCGATGATGCCGAGGAACACCAGCAACGCGCCGGTCACCAGCGCCGGCAGCACCAGCGGCAGGGTCACGGTGCCGATCACCGCCAACCGCCCGCGCCCGAGGCTCGCCGCCGCTTCCTCCAGCGCCGGGTTCACCCGCGACAGCCCGCCGCGCAGCACCAGGAACACCACGGGGTAGTGGCTGAACGCACTGGCCAGCGCGATACCGAAACTGCCGTAGATCGGCGGCAGGTCGATACCCCAGCCGCGCAGAAACGCCAGCACCATGCCGCTGCGCCCGAACATCAGGATCCAGGCATAGGCCCCCACGAAGGGCGGCGAGAGCATCGACATCAGGATCGCGACCTCGATCCAGCGCTTGCCGGCGAAGTCAAAGCGCGCGAAGGCCAGCGCCAGCGGCACCGCCAGCAGCAGCGACAAGACCGTCCCCAGTGCCGCCACGGTCAGGCTGTTGAACAGCGCCCGGCGGAAATATGACGACCCGAAGAAGGTGACGTAGTTCTCCAGCCCGAAGCGCCCGCTGTCCTGGCCGATCAGGCTCTGGCGCGCCAGTTCCGCCAGCGGCCAGGCGACGAAGACCAGCATCACCGCCACCACGGAGCCTGCCACCAGCGGCCAGGGATCGCGCCACAGCCGCGCCAGCACCTTCACGGCGTCGCGCTCACGCGATCCGCCATCCATCGCCGCCGTCATCCTCGCGGGTGAACAGCCGCGCGCGGGCCGGGTTGAACGCCAGCCGCACCGCCGCCCCCTCCGCCGGCAGGCCGGCCCCGCTGGGCACGTCGGCATCTAGCATGGCGCCCGAGGCCAGGCGCACATGCAGCCGGGTCCGATGGCCCATATAGGCGCGCATCGCCACAACCCCCTCAAGCATCGGCAGGCCGCCACCGGGAGCAGACAGGCGAAAATCTTCGTTGCGCAGCGCCAACCGCACCGCGCCCGCGGGCCGGTCCGCACCGGGTGCTATCATGAAGCGCGGCCCTTCGGCCATCACCACCAGGTCGCCGCCGGCGCCGGGCGCGAGGGTGGCGTCGAACCAGGTGCAGCCGCCGATGAAGTCGGCCACGAAGGCATGGGCCGGCGCCTCGAACACCTCCTCCGGCCGGGCCACCTGCAGCAGCTTGCCGTCCCGCATCACCGCGATACGGTCCGAAATGGCCAGCGCCTCCTCCTGGTCATGCGTCACATAGATCGTGGTGATGCCCAACTCGCGCTGCATCATGCGGATCTCACTGCGCATCTCGATGCGCAGCAGCGCGTCGAGGTTGGACAGCGGCTCGTCCATCAGCAGCAGGTCGGGCTCGATCACCATCGCCCGCGCCAGGCCCACGCGCTGTTTCTGCCCGCCCGACAAGGCATCGGGATAGCGCCCGCCCAGTCCGACCAGCCGCACCCGCGCCAGCGCCGCCTGTACCCGGCTGGCAATCTCGGCACGCCTGGCCCTGCGCGCCACCAGTCCATAGCCGACATTGGCGGCCACCGTCAGATGCGGGAACACGGCATAGCTCTGGAACACCATGCCGAAATTGCGCCCCTCCGGCGGCACCCCGTCCAGCGAGCGCCCGCCCACCGTCACACGCCCGGCACTCTGGCGCAGGAAGCCCGCGATCACCCGCAGCAGCGTGGTCTTGCCGCACCCCGACGGGCCCAGCAGCGTCACCAACTCGCCGCGTCCCACCGACAGGTCCAGCCCGTCCAGCGCGGTGAACTGGCCGAAGCGCACCTGGATGCCGGTGGCCTCCAGATAGGCCGCGCCCATCGCGTTGCTCAGCGGCGCACCAGGCGCAGATAGCGGGCCAGCACGTCCTTGGTCCGCGCGTTCGTCCATTCCACCGGGGCGTTGTTCACCGGCAACGTGTCCACCGCAATGCCGCCCGCCGGCTGGGCCACGTCAGCGCGGATCGGGCGGCGGCCGAACTTCTCGACGATGATCTTCTGACCCTGGGCGGAGACGATGAAGTCGATCAGCGCGCGCGCGCCGTTCGGGTTCGGACCGCCGGCGACCAGCGCCATGGCATCGGCCGCAAAGCTGATACCCTCCTTCGGGTAGACGATCTTCAGCGGCGAGCCGCCGTCGATGAAGCGCTGCGCGTTGTCCTCCAGCGTCATGCCGATGGCGTATTCGCCCTGCGCCACCCCACGCGACACGGCACCGGAACTGCCGGTGATGACGAAATTCTCCACCATGCGCTCGAACAGCTTCCAGCCCGCCTCCTCGCCGAAATTGTGCAGGATCTGCAAAAGCTGGATCAACGCGCTACCCGAGCGGTCGGCGCCGGCAAAGGCGATCCGGCCCTTCCATTTGGGCTCGGCGAGTTCCGCCCAGCTCGACGGTATCTCGCCTACGGGCACCAGCTTGGTGTTCACCGCCAGCACGGTGGCCAGCGTCACCGAAAACGGGATCCAGTTCGGGCTGACCTTCAATCCCGGCAGGATCGCCGCCTCCTCGGTGGGCGTGTAGCGGGTGAACACCGCCGGCGTGCCGTCGATCGATTCGCCACCCACCGAGATCAGCGCATCGGCCAGCGGGCGCGCCTTCTCGGCCACGATGCGCCGCACCAGCTCGCCCGACCCCGCAGCCACCAACTGAATGTCCTGCCCCGTCCGGGCCTTGAACGGCGGGGTCATGGCGGTGACCGCTTCGGCGAAAGCAGTATAGGCCACCACCTGCCCGCCCTGCGCCGTGGCGCGGCCAGGCAGCATGGCGGCAAAGGAAGCGGCGCCCGACAAAGCCAGAAGTTGGCGGCGGTTCATGCGGTCGGCCTCCAGGGTTGCGACTGTGGCGCCACCGTTGCCCCAACACGGCGCCGCGGTCCACCACGAATTCATCCTGGGCTCACCGCACCAGATCGACCGGGGCGGTCCACAGCACCCTGCCACAGGCGGCACGGGATATCCGGGCAGCCAGACAGGCCGATTTCCTGCCTGCAAGCGGGGATGTTGCCGCGGATCAGAAGCGCTTGGTATCGCCCGCGCCCTCGTCGCGGTTTCTGGCGTGCAGGACCAAGCCATGACATGATCCTCCCCCACCGCCATGCCACGCGCCAACACCAATTCGAGGGGAACCCGATGGCCACCCACCGTTTCCGACCCACGCGCTATCACAACGTCATCGGCACCGCCGAGCCGTGCCTGAGGGTTGCCGACGGCGACACGGTCGTGGCCGATACGATCGACGCATCCGGGCTTGACGCCCGCGAGGCCCAGGCCGGCGAACGGGGCAACCCGATGACCGGGCCATTCTTCATCGAAGGTGCCGAACCTGGCGACACGCTGGCCGTGCGCATCGACCGGCTGACCCCAAGCCGCGCAACCGGCTGGACCTACTCTCCGCTCGCCACCACCGTGCTCGACCCCGCGGCGATTGCCGAACAGCCGCCAAACCAACGCGCCGTCTGGATCATCGACAGCAATGCCGGAACCGTCCGCCTGCGCGAACCGCCCGCGGGGCTGGAGGGCTTCGCTCCACCGCTGCAACCGATGATCGGCTGCTTCGGCGTCGCGCCGGCGCGCGGCCAGGCCCTGTCCACCGCAACCAGCGCGCAGAACGGCGGCAACATGGACTACCG
>JBBQOT010000040.1:0-10875 GCA_038331165.1 Acetobacterales bacterium | reverse complement strand
CCCGCCGAACTCGGCTTCGACGCCGCCGTGGAATTCCCCCCCCAAGGCCGCGCCACGCCCGCCGAAACCCCGGTCGAGGTTCTGAAAGAAGGCTGGGCCGGCGCCCGCTTCGACTACCCCGAAACCGTGCTGAACTTCCTGCGCCGCGACACCGTGCCCTATCCGCGCTACCCCGCCGTCTTCCCCAGCTGGGACAACACCGCCCGCCAACCCCTGCGCGGCAACATCTTCGACGGCATCAGCCCCGAAGCCTTCCGCGTCTACGCCGAGGAAAAAATCGAGGAAGTGCGCAACTTCCACATGGGCGGCGAACGGCTGCTGTTCGTCAACGCCTGGAACGAATGGGCCGAAGGCACCCACCTGGAACCCGATATCGCCTACGGCCACCGCTGGCTCGAAGCCCTGCGCGATGCCCTCACCGCCAAGCGCTGGGCCTGAATGCCCGTCCGGAAACGCCCGCCAGGCCAATGCGATGCCGTAGGGTGCCAATGCCACTTGGCATTGCACCATCCTCGCCTGCATTCCATCACGATAAACAGCCAAGGCAAGTCTTCTTTTTGTTCACAAAAAGAAGACTTCTCCTTCCCTGCCTCCCCCCAAATGCCCAAACCCCCCGGCCGGCTTTCACCAGCTTTCGTTCTCTAAACGCAAGCATGATGCAACCCGTGAAAGTCTGATCCGACATGGCCGTTCCAACCATCGACGAAGTTGACCTCACCATCGTCGGCCACCCCTGGGCGCCCATCGGCATGGGCGAGCAGATGCGCAGCCACATCATGGCCGGCCGCGCCATGATGCTCCGCCAGCACGTCTACGACGTCTTCCGCTATGCCCAGCGCATCGACCAGGCCCATGCCGAAATCCTCGACGGGCTGGAGGTCGACGTGCTGCCCGGCGGCATCCGCGTCTTCCACATCAACGGCGACGAGATCGAGCCGGTGATCGCCGCCATCGAGGCGCGCGGCGGGCGCTTCGAAGACGGCTACAACATCATCGTGCCGGCCTGGGAACTGCCCACCTACCCGTCCGCCTGGGCCGACAAGCTGCGCCGCTTCGACGAGGTGTGGGCGCTGTCGCATTTCATCGCCAGCAGCCTGCGCGCCTCCGGCGTCGAAAGCCACTTCACCGGCCAGGCGATCGAGCCACCCCCCGGCCCGCTGCTGCCACGGCGGCATTTCGGCATTCGTGAATCCGCCTTCGTGTTCCTGACCTTCTTCGATATTTCCTCCTACGCCTCGCGCAAGAACCCCTTCGCCGTCATCGAGCTGTTCGACCGGCTCCGCGCCGACCTGCCGTACCACGACATGCAACTGGTGCTGAAAGCCAAGAACGGCGAACGCGGTGCCGAGGAATGGGCCGAAACCCTGCCCGCCAACGCGCAGATCAAGGTGATCGCCACCCCGCTCGATACGCTGGGCGTGCGCAGCCTGATCAACGCCTGCGATTGCCTGGTCTCGCTGCACCGCGCCGAGGGCTTCGGCCGCGGCCCCGGCGAAGCCATGGCGCTCGGCCGCCTCGCCTTGGCCACCGGCTGGTCCGGCAACGTCGATTTCATGACGCGCGATAATTCGCTGATGGTCGACCACGATATGATCCAGCTCGAACCGGACGAATACCCGCACTGGCAAGGCCAGTCCTGGGCCGATCCGCGCGTGGATCACGCCTTCGCCCTCGCCCGCCCGCTGCTCGACGACCCCACCCGCGGCGCCGCCATGGCCCAGCGCGGCCAGGTCGAAGTGCTCCGAAGCCACGGCAACCGCGCCGTCGGCCTGCGCATCCTGGCCCGGCTGCAAACAATCCTCGCCGAAGCCCCGCGCTTCAATCCCGATATCGTCGTTCAAGTCGAACCGGCCAAGGTGAAGCCGAAGCGCAAGAACAAGGCATAAGAAGAATCTTCTTTTTGTGAACAAAAAGAAGCAAAAAAACTTCATCCGTTCGCCCCCACCCCTTCGTGGGGTGCAATGCCCTTGAGCATTGCACCATCTTCCCCAGTCACACCCTGCCGTCCCCTTTCCCCCCAAACCCATCGGATAAAGTTTTTTTGCTTCTTTTTGTTCACAAAAAGAAGACTTCCCTGTCGTCCCCTGCCCTTCCCAAAGCGCTCTCCAGCGCAAAAAAAATCTTTTAGATCGCGGTATTTTTTCCTTGCAATCCGAATATAAGTTAGTTAATATGCATCGCATGAAAAGCCAGCCACCCTCCCTCGGCGACCAGTTCGCCCGCCTGCGCGACATCGCGCAGGCGCAGGAGACGTGCGCCTGGATTCCGGCGGCCATTCAGGACCTCATCATGGCCTGCCTGATGCGCATCTTCGGCCGGCTGGAGCAGCTTGTCCGGCTATGGCAGGCCGGCGCTCTCCCGCTGCCACCAATCCGTACCGCATCCCCCCGCGCCCGCAAGGCCGCCACGCCGCGCGCGCCCCGCCATGGCCATCGCAGCGCCCGCGTCCGCGCCGACGAAACCCAGGACTCCTTTTCCCAGCACTCTCCCCCGTCCGCCCACCCCGGCCATATCGCCGGCATCGCGCCGTCCCGCCCAACCGCATGGGTCATGGCCGGCGCGCAGCCCCGCCTGCGCCGCTACCCCGCGCGCGATCCGCCCCGCGCCGGCGACGGCAGCCCCGCGACGGGCCGCAAACGCACGCCTATAATATTTCGATATCGGAACTAATAACCTCACCCCAACAACCAGGGCGCCCCGCTCGCCTCCGCGATCCCCTTCACCTTGGCCAGCAGATTTGGCCCAACCGGAATCCCCTCCTGCCGCCGCCGTGCCGCGTTGCGCCGTTCCGGATCGCCCGCCACCATCACCGGCTTGTTCGGGTCGGCCGGCTTCGTCGCCCGCAGCGCATCGACAAACGCGATCATCTCGGCACGAAACTCCGCGGGGTCGCGCAGCAGCCCGGTATCGATCGCCATGAAGAAATGCCCGATATCCATCGTGCCGGTTTTCTTCGTGTGCGCGGGGTCGGTCGGAAACGTCGCCCCCGACAGCCCCGCCGCCAGGATGTTCACCATCGCCGCCAGCCCATACCCCTTGTAGCTGCTGCCATCCGCCGTCCCGCCCAGCGGCGTCAGGAACCCGCCTTTCTGCGACGCTTCCAGCGGATCATTGCTCGGCGATCCATCCTTGGTCACCAGCCAGCCATCCGGTGTCGGCAGCCCCTCATTGGCCTTGTTACGAATCCGCCCCGCCGCCACCGTCGTCGTCGCCATGTCCAACAGAAACGGCTCCCCGTCCCGTGCCGGTGCCGCAAACGCGATCGGGTCGGTGCCGTACTTCGCCTCCGCCCCCCCGGTCGGCGCCACCTGGATGCCGCTGGCCGAGGTGCTGACCATGCCGATGAACCCGGCATCCGCCGCCATCTTCGCGTAGTAGCCGCAAGCGCCGAAATGCGACGAGTTGCGCACGCCCACAATGCCCACCCCCACCGTGCGCGCCTTGGAAATCGCCAGGCTCATCGCGGTGTACGAATTGTAGTGCCCCAACCCGCCACCACCGTCGATCAAGGCAGCCACCGGCTTGTCCAGCACCACCCGCGGCTGTGCCGTCATGCTGGTCTTGCCGCTGCGCCGCCGATCGTCATAGCCGGGGATCATCGACATGCCGTGGCTGTCAATGCCGTGCAGATCGGCCCACGACATGATGTCGGCCGTTACCGCGGCCGCAATCGCCGGCATCCCCCACGCGCGCAAGATCGCCTCAAGTTGCCCGCGATGGGCGTCATAAGGTGCGGCCATGTTTCAAGCTCCTGTCGTCGAAGCAAGGCCAGGGGCGCTGCCCCTGGACCCCGCTGGGGCGTCGCCCCAGACCCCTTACATTTGAGGGTCCAGGGGGCTCGGCCCCCTGGTTTGCCTTACTGCTGCGCCCCCCGCACCAGCCCACCAGGCAACGCGCCGGTCGCTACGCCGTTGCGGTACGTGACCTGGCCGGACTTGACGGTCGCCGCATAGCCCCGCGCCTGTTGCAACAACCGCCGCCCGCCCGCCGGCAGGTCGAACTTCATGATCGGCCGTTCCAGCGCCAGCCGGTCGAAGTCGATCACGTTGAGGTCCGCCTTGCGGCCCGGCGCAATCACCCCGCGGTCGTACAGCCCCACGGCATGCGCGGTGTCCGAGGTCTGCCGCCGCACCAGTTCCTCGATCGGGAAGCGGCCAGTGCTGCGGTCGCGGCCCCAATAGCTCAGCAGATAGGTCGGAAAACTGCCGTCGGAGATGAACCCCACATGCGCCCCGCCATCCGACAGCCCGGTCAACGTATTGCGATCGGCCAGCGCCTCACGGCACGGCTCCAGGTTGTACTCGGCATAGTTGGTCAGCGGCGTGAACAGGAAGTTCCGCCCGCCATCGTCAACCAGCATATCGTAGGCCACCTCCTCGGCGCTGCGGCCCTCGCGCGCCGCGGTCGCCTCCACCGACTGCGACTGCGGCGGCTCGTAGTCTGGCGGGTCGCCGAACGGAAACATCCGCGCGAACGACAGCCGGGTGATGAGCGGGAAATTGCTGCCGGAAATCCGATCCTCCGACAAAATCCGCGCCCGTACCGCCGGGTCGCCCAACGCCGCCACCCGGTCCTCGAAAGAAAGATGCAGCAGCGACTTGAAGGTGGCCGTGCCGGAGAACGGGTTCTGGCTGCCCAGCAGCCCGAACAGAATGCCAATCGGCCGCGGCGGAAACACCGGGCGGATATTGATGCCCTCGGCCTGGGCCTCGCGCGCCAGGCGCATCAGCGTCAGGTAGCCGTCGGGCTTGCTGTGGTTCTGCGCCAGCGAGAACACCATCGGCCGGCCCGAGGCCTGCACCATGCGGCGGAACATGGCGAACTCGTTCTCAACGCCCAGCGAGAAATCACTGACCATTTCCAGCTGCCCCGCCCCGGCGCGCTTCATACCCATGGCGATGCCGATCAACTCGGATTCCTGCGCCCGCAACGTGGGGGTGGGGTCGCCGGCCAGCGTCTTGTGGCTGATGGTGCGCGAGGTGGAAAAGCCGATCGCCCCGGCGCGCATCGCCTCCTCGGTCAGGATCGCCATCTGCGCGATCTCGTCCTGGGTGGCGTGCTCCAGATGGCTGGCGCGCTCGCCCATCACGAACACCCGCAGGGCCGCGTGCGGCAACTGGGCGCACAGGTCGATGTCGCGCGGCCGGCGTTCCAGCGCGTCGAGATACTCCGGAAAACTCTCCCAGCTCCACTTCAGCCCTTCGTGCAGCGCCGGGCCGGGAATATCCTCCACCCCCTCCATCAACTCGATCAGCCGGTCGCGATCCCCCGGTTTCACCGGCGCGAAACCAACCCCGCAATTGCCCATCACCGCCGTCGTCACGCCATGCCAGGCCGAGGGCTGCATGTGGCTGTCCCATACCGCCTGGCCGTCATAGTGAGTGTGGATATCGACGAAGCCGGGGGTCACGAGGTGCCCCTCGGCGTCGATCTCCTCGGTGCCGCGTTCGGCAACCTTGCCAACGGCGACAATGCGGCCACCGGAGATGGCAACATCAGCCGCAAAACCCGGCTTACCGGTGCCGTCGATGATGCTGCCGTTGCGGATGACCAAGTCTGGCGTGACGGACATGGCTGGACCCCTCGTTCTAGTTGGCAGCAGGCTAGCAATCCCGGCCGGCTACGCGAAGCCCACAGTTTGCCAAGCCGTCTATGGCCCTTTTGGCGGCCACGGAAAGAACGCGGGCACGCGGCGTTGATAATCGCGAAAAGCCTCGCCACGGCTGGCCAGCATCACCGCCTCCAGCGGCGGAATGCCCGAGGCGTGCACCAGCAGCCAATACATCAGCGCCGGCGCCACCAACGACAGCGCCATGCCGGGCCAGCCGACACCCCAGGCCATCACCGGCCAGGCGCACCACAGCAGCCACTCGAAGAAGTAGTTGGGGTGGCGCGACCACGCCCATAGCCCCGCTTCGCACACCAGCCCGCGATGGGCCGGATCGGCGCGGAAGCGGCGGAGCTGGGCGTCGGCCACCGCCTCGCCGAGTACCGCCACGACCATGATGGCCAACGCCGCCACGTCGGCCACGCGCAGTTCCGGCGCCGTGTGGCGCGCGGCGGCGAACACCGACAGCACCAGCAGGAAGCCGGCCAACGCCTGGATCTGCAGGAACTGGAACATGCGCACCTGGAAGCCCGCTCCCCAGTCGCGGCGGAAGGCGGCGTAGCGCGGGTCCTCGTGGCCCTGGGCGGCACGCTGGGCGATATGCGAACCCAGCCGCAGCCCCCAGGCCGCCATCACCCCGGCCACCAGCCATTGCCGCCAATCCGGCGCCGCCCCGTCGAGTGGCACCAGCACCATCGCCACGCCGGCCGCGCCGGTGGCCCAGCTCCAGGTCGCGTCGACCCAGCCGGAGTTGCCGGTGACGCGCTGCACCGCCCAGGCGCCCGCCATCGCCACCACCATCCAGGCCGCCACCAACCCCAACAACCAGGCGATCGTCATGCGCCGCGGACTCCTGTGGATATACGTCACGCGCATAGCTATATTGCGTCATCAGCGGGCACGATAGGGAGAAGCGGCGAATGGGCGAGGGAGCGACACGCTTTTCTCCGCGCTTGACCGTTGGTCGGCGCGGCATGATTGCCGGTGTGGCAGCAGGCGCCACGGCCGCAACCGCCGCAGTGCTGCCGTGGCCCGCTTTGGCCGGAATTCCCGCCTCCAACCACATTTCCTTCGACGTCTTCCGCAACGCCAGGCCGATCGGTTCGCACGTTGTTGCCTTTGAGCCGGCGGGGGCGGCCATGGTGGTGCGGATCAAGCTCGACCTCGTGGTGCGCTGGGCCGGCCTGGTGCTCTACCGCTATGCCGTACGTGGCAGCGAGACGTGGCGCGACGGCGTGCTGATCGCCGCCCAGGGCGAAACCAACGACGACGGCACCCGCCACGCCATGCGCGCCACCCGGCGCGACGGCCGGCTGCTGGTGGAGGGGACGCACGGGCCGAGCTACGCGGCGCCGGAGAAATCGATCGTTTCCACCCATTGGAACCCGGCCCAGCTTGGCGCGCCGATGATCAGCCTCCAGGACGGCCAACTGCTCGATTTCCGGATCGACCCGCGCGGCCGCGCCACCATCGCCACCCGCGACGCGAAAGTGGAGGCCGAGCACTTCGCCCTCAGCGGCCCGGCGACGCTGGAATTGTGGTACGATCGCAAAGGCGTCTGGTCGAAGCTGCAGGCCGTGAGTTGGGAAGGCTCGACCATCGAGTATCGCCACACCTGACAGCGCCGCCGTCCGGTGAATTTCCACGGCGTTAACCGCACCCTGGCAGCATCGCGCCATGGTGCGCATGACCGTCTATGTCGTTACCCTTTTGCTTTCACCATTGGCCGCGCGCGCCCAGTCGCACGGCTGCGTGGAACGGCCGTCCGGGCCGGCGATCAACAGCACCGCCATCGCCCCGCTGCCGCACCAGCCGCGCGGGCGCGTGGCCATCGCGGTGCCGACGCAGCCGACATTCGGGCAGGACTGCGTTGCCGTGATGCCCCCGGTGCGCGACGTGCTGCGCGGCGCGCCGCCGCCGCCCGGCGGCCTGTTGCGCGGCGAAGGCCCTGGCGACCTGCTGCGCGACCCGCTTCCCACCCGTTCTCCGGCGCCTTGGCCGCGCTGATTTTCTTCGCGTCCTTGTCGAAATCAGGCAGCCTCGCACGTCATCGTACAGGGACGGCAGGGGCCGCGCCGCGCAACAGGACAACGCACATGCAATACATGCTTCTGATCTACTCCGACGACGCCGGCGAGGCGGCGGCCCAGGCGATGCCGCCGGAAACCCGCTACGCGCCCTGGATCGCCTATACCCAGGCGCTGCGCGAGGCCGGTGCCATGGTGGGCGGCAATCCGCTCGCCCCGCCCGCCACCGCCACCACGATCCGCCTGCGCGATGGCCGCCGCCAGGTGCAGGACGGGCCGGTGGCCGCCAGCAAGGAGCAACTCGGCGGCTACTACCTGATCGAGGCACCTGACCTCGACACGGAGCTGGCGTGGGCGGCGCGCTGCCCCGCCGCCGTCTATGGCAGCATCGAGGTGCGGCCGATTGGCGCCATGTGAGACGCCGGCGGCGCGGGCGGTCGAACAGGTCGCCCGCGCCGCCTATGGCCGGTTGGTCGCCTATCTCGCCGCACCCAGCCGCGACCTGGCCGGCGCCGAGGACGCGCTGGCCGACGCCTTCGCCGCGGCACTGCAAACCTGGCCGCGCGACGGGCTGCCCGATCGGCCAGAGGCCTGGCTGCTGACCGCGGCCCGCCGCCGGATGGCCGACCGCTTCCGCCATTCCCGCGTGCAGCAGTACGCCGCCGCCGCGCTGGTGGCACGGGCCGAGGCACGCGCCGCCCCGCCGCCGGATTTCCCCGACGAGCGGCTGGCGCTGCTGTTCGTCTGCGCCCATCCGGCGATCGAGCCCGCTTCCCATACCCCGCTGATGCTGCAATGCGTGCTCGGGCTCGACGCGGCACGCATCGCCGCCGCCTTCCTGGTGGCACCCGCATCGATGGGCCAGCGCCTGTCGCGCGCCAAGGCCAAAATCCGCGCCGCCGGCATCCGCTTCCAGGTGCCCGAGGCCGACGCGCTGGCCGATCGCCTGCCGACAGTGCTGGAAGCGATCTACGCCGCCTTCGCCGCCGGCTGGGACGATTGGTCAGGTGCGGACCCACGCCGGCGCGGCCTGGCCGACGAGGCGATCTTCCTCGCCCGCCTGCTGGTGGGCCACCTGCCCGCGGCGGCGGAGGCGCGCGGCCTGCTGGCGCTGATGCTGCTGGCCGCCGCCCGCCATCCGGCGCGGCGCGACCCCCAGGGCCGCTTCGTGCCGCTGGCCGCGCAGGACCCGGCAAGCTGGATCGCGCCGATGGTGAATGAGGGCATGGACCAGCTCGCCCGCGCCGCCGCAATGGGCCGCCCCGGTCGCTTCCAGCTAGAGGCGGCGATCCAGGCCGTGCATTGCGTGCGCCCGACCGATTGGCAGGCAATCGCACTGCTCTACGAAGGGCTGTGCGCGCACGCACCGACACTGGGCGCGCAGGTCGGGCGCGCCGCTTCGGTCGGCGAGGCACTCGGCCCGGCGCGCGGACTGGACCTGCTCGATAAGTTGGACGGCGCTGATGGCTACCAGCCATACTGGGCGGTACGCGCCCACCTGCTGGCAGCCCTCGGCCGCGACGCCGGCCCGGCAGCACGGCGCGCGATCGCACTGGCCGATGACGCGGCGGTGAAGGAATGGCTGGCGGCGCGCTACCGGATCGCCTGACACCAATCAGCCTAACGATCGACCTGTTGAAGACGGCAAGACCAGGGCTTTGCCCCTTTAGCGCGAAGATAAGGAAGGCGAGGGCTCTGCCCTCGACCCGCAAAGGGTCAGAGACCCTTTGATCCCATTAACTTAAGTTGCAGTACCTACTACCAGCACTTGAAGCTGCAAAACAATCTGGGGGTACTGTTGCAATCAAGAGCACTCTTGGCATTCGTAAATTATTAATCCATTGGAGTTTTAAGGTTTGATAATCAAATAAGGTCCAGGGGCTTGGCC
Source organism: Acetobacterales bacterium (assembly GCA_038331165.1). Taxonomy (GTDB): domain Bacteria; phylum Pseudomonadota; class Alphaproteobacteria; order Acetobacterales; family Acetobacteraceae; genus CAMDGX01. The sequence continues at coordinate 1,352 of JBBQOT010000040.1, read as the reverse complement.
CCTGGCGGGTCTGGGCAGAGCCCATCCTCCCTTATATTCACGCTTATAGGTTTTTGTCTAAAAACGGATCTTTTTTGTTGTGATTGTATGAAGCGCCGCCCGCACGCCGGGGTCGAGCAGGGCGGCGAGTTCGCCTTCGTGGTCATAGTTGGGCATCAGCCGGTCGAGCAATGCATCGCGCCGGGAGGCCGGGTGGAAATACAGCTCGATGTCGCCCGGAGGCAGCACCGCCAGCAGGCGCCGCACGCGATCGGCCGTCATCGCGCCGCTCCAGGCCAGGCCGAACACTGTGTCCGGTGCGGCCATGCCCGCGCGGCGCACTTGGGCACGCAGCAGACGGGACCAGGCATGCAGCGCCTGGCCGCCGGGGGCGCCGAGACGTGCCATCACCGCGGGCGGCTCGGCTGGCACCCGAACCCGGCGAAGGCCGTGGGCGCGGCCGGCTGCCAGCATCAGCCGCCCAACCGTGGGATGCAGATGCATATGCTTGTGCGCGTCGGCATGGGCGAGCGGCAGGCCGGTGGCGGCGAATGCGGCGAACTGGGCGTCGATTTCCCGGGCCAGCTGGCGGCGCACATGCGGCAGGAAGAAGTAGCGCATCCCCAGGCGCAGTTGGTCCGCGGGGAACCAGCCGCGCGCGTCGACCAGCGCTGGAATCGTGGTGGGCGGCAGCACCGCCGGGCCTTCGATGACGACCAGGTGCAGGCCGACGCGCAGGCCGGGCATTCGCCGCGCCCGGGCCACCGCGTCGGCTGCGGCCGGGGCGCCGACCATCAGGCTGGCGGCGGTCAGCACGCCATCGCGAGGGGCACGCTCGACTGCTTCGTTCACCGCCTCGGACAGGCCGAAATCGTCGGCGGTCAGGGTGATCCCGCTCATGTCGTTCGTCGCGCAGGGGCGTTGAGCAGCGCGCCGCGCCAGCGCACCCGACGGCCGAAATGGGCGGCGACCACCAGGCCGAGCGACAGCACGTCGCGCAACGGCAATAGTGCCATGGTGACGCCGTTTTGTGCCTGACCCAGCGCCCGGTCGATGCCACGCGCCGCCAGCGCCCGCATTGCCCAGGCCAGCAGCACCAGCCCGGCCGCCCAGGCTTGCCACGACAGGACCATCGCCAGAACCGCCCATGCGATCGGGTACTGCAGCGCCGACAGCGCGAAGCCGGCGGGCACCAGGGCGCGAATGGTGCGGGCCCAGCGCAGCTCATGGCTCCACAGCGCGGACAATCGCGCCTCGGCCACCGTCGTTGCCGGCACCGTGTCCGCCAGCGCCACCCCAAGGCCGCGCGCCCGCACCAGCCGGCCCAGCTCGTTGTCATCGGCCAGGTGGTCGGACAGTGCCGCCAGCCCGCC
>JBBQOT010000039.1:0-11005 GCA_038331165.1 Acetobacterales bacterium | reverse complement strand
GCGCGTGTTGGTGCCGTAGCTGTTGATGATGCCGCCGTTGATGACGGTCGGGTCGAGCCCGGCCGCCTCCAGCACCGCGGCGACCAGGCTGGTGGTGGTGGTCTTGCCGTGGGTGCCGCCGATGGCGATGGCCCAGCGCAGCCGCATCAGCTCGGCCAGCATTTCGGCGCGGCGCACCACCGGGATCAGCCGCGCGCGGGCGGCCTGCACCTCGGGGTTGTCGGGCTTTACCGCTGTGGACACGACGAGGACCTGGCTGTTGCCCAGGTTGCCGGCGTCGTGCCCCACCGCCACCGCAATGCCGGCCTCGCGAAGGCGCCGCACATTGGCACCGTCGGCGATGTCGCTGCCCTGCACGGAGTAGCCGAGATTGTGCAGCACCTCGGCAATGCCTGACATGCCGATGCCGCCGATGCCGACGAAATGGATGGTGCCGATCGAAAGAGGCAGCGCCCTCATACCCTGCTCTCCTGTGGAACCTTGCGGGCTATCTCGGTCTCGACCAGGTCGGCGAGGCGGGCGGCGGCGTCGGAGCGGCCGGACAAGGCGGCAGTGGCGGCGGCGCGGGCCAGGCCGTCGGGGTCGGCCAGCAGGGCGGCGAGGGTCTTGGCCAGGGAAGCCGGGGTGAGCGTGGCTTGCGGCAGCACCGTGGCGCCGGCCAGGGCGGCGGCGTTGGCGGATTGATGGTCGTCGATCGCCCCGGGCAGCGGGACCAGCACGGCGGGCCGGCCGACCACCGCCAGCTCAGCCACCGTCGATGCGCCGGCGCGCGCGATCACCAGATGAGTGTCGCGCAACAGCGCGGTCATATCGGCGAAGAACGGCGCCAGCGTGGCCGCGATGCCGGTGGCGGCATAGGCGTTGCGGACCCGCGCGAGATCTTCGGGGCGGCATTGCTGGGTCAGCCGCAGGCGGGCGCGCAGGGTTGCGGGCAGCAGCGCCAGGGCGGGCGGCACGACATCGCTGAACACGCGGGCGCCGAGCGAGCCGCCCAGCACCAGCAGATTTATGGCGTGGGTCGGTGCAGTGTAGGGGCTGGCGACGATGGCTGGGCGCACGGGGTTGCCGGTGATCGTGGTGCGGGCCCCGGCCGGCACGCGGGTGGTGGCGGGCAGGCTGAGCGCCAACACGTCGGCGCGGCCGGCCAGCATGCGGTTGGCGCGGCCGAGCACGCCGTTCTGCTCGTGCACTATGATGGCCGGTCGCGTGGCGAGGAAGCGGCTGGCGATCACCGGGGCCACCGAGGGGTATCCGCCGAACCCGATGATGGCAGACGGGCGGAGCCGGGAAAGGATGGCGCGGGCCTGCCAGGTGCCGGCGGCCAGCGCAGCCATCGAACCCATCGCCCGCAGCACGCCGCGCCCGGCGATGCCGCTGCCGGACAGCACGAAGCGCTCGCGTCCGTCGAAGACCGGCGACTGCAATCCGCCAGAGCGGGCGTCGGTCATCAGCACCACACGCTGGCCCCGCCTGGAGAACTCGGCGGCCAAAGCCTCGGCCGGGAAAAAATGCCCGCCGGTGCCACCGGCCGCGATCACCACCGGGCGCATGTCGTGACCCCTCACGACGCGTCGCCATGCATGCGGCGCCGGGTCAACGCCAGCAGCAGGCCGATGCCCAGGCCGACCGCCAAGGCCGAGGATCCGCCATAGGAAACGAACGGCAAGGTCATGCCCTTGGTCGGGATCAGATGCAGGGTGGAGGCGAGGTTGATGAAGGCTTGCAGCCCGAAGCCGGCGGCCAGCCCGGCCGAGGCCAGCACCACGTACAGGTCGCGCTCCGGCAGCATCCGCAACATGCCACGCAGGGCGATGAACGCGAACAGCAGCACGATCAACAGGCACACCAGCATGCCGAATTCTTCCCCGGCCACGGCAAAGACGAAATCGGCATGGGCGTCGGGGATGTGGTCTTTCACCCGCCCCTCGCCGGGGCCGCGGCCCAACAGACCGCCGGCGCCGAATGCCTTGCCGGCGAGATCGACCTGGAACGTGTCGCCGGCCGCCGGGTCGAGGAACTTGTCCACGCGGCGGCGCACATGGTCGAGCGACTGATAGGCCAGCCAGGAGGCCCCCCCCAGCGCGGCCATCGCTCCGGCCACGAACACCAGGTGCACGCCGGAGACGAAGAACTGGATGATCAGCACGCCGATCAACACGGCGAGCATCCCCATGTCCTTCTGCAAGGTCAGCAACATGGCAATCAAGCCGGCCATGCCCAGCGCCAGCGTCGGCCAGGACAGGCGTAGCAGCCAGTGGGATTCCCGTCGGCCTTGGGCGATCAGCCAGGCGGCGACGACGGCGAAGAACGGCTTCAGGAACTCGCTCGGCTGCATCGACATGCCGGGCAGGCTGAGCCAGCGCCGCGCGCCCTTGATCTCGCTGCCGGTTACCAGCGTCAGCGCGGTCAGCAGCAGCGCCGCGGCACAGCCGACCAGCGCCACCCGCCGCACGCCGCGCGGCGACAGCAGCGAGACGGTGAACATCACCGCCATGGCGGCGCACAGGAACACCACCTGCTTGAGCAGGAAGATGTCGCGCGACACGCGGATCGCCTGGGCGACTGCCGGGCTTGCCGCCATCATCATGACGTAGCCGAAGAACACCAGGGTGGCGACGGCCACCAGGGTCCAGCGGTCGACCGTCCACCACCAGCGGCCCAGCAGTGAGTTATCGGCGCGTGAGAGCATCATGGTGCTTGCTCCCGCGCCATTTCGGGCGACGCATCGGTCACGCAGGCCTGTGCCAGCGCGCGGAAGCGGTCGCCGCGCTGGTCGAAACCGGTGAACTGGTCCCAACTGGCGCAGGCGGGCGAGAGCAGCACGACGACCTCGCCGCCGGCTGCGCGGGCCAGCCGCCAGGCTTCGGCGACGGCGGCCTCCAGCGTGCCCAGGGTGCGGTGGGCCACGCCGTGTTCGGCCAGGGTGGCCGCCAGGATCGGCGCGTCGCGGCCGATCAGCAGGGCTTCGGCCACGCGAGGGAAGAATTCGGCCAGCGGCGCGATGCCGCCTTCCTTGGCCATGCCGCCTGCTATCCACAGGATGCGGTCGTAGCAGACCAAAGCGCGGGCGGTGCTGTCGGCGTTGGTCGCCTTGCTGTCGTTGACGAAGCGCACACCGCGCCACTGTCCCACCAGCTCCTGGCGATGCGGCAGGCCGGGATAGGTGCGGATGCCTTCGGCCACCGCGGCGACGGAGGCACCGAGATGCAGCGCCATGGCGGCGGCGGCGGCGGCGTTCTGCGCGTTGTGCGCGCCAGGCAGGGCGGCGGCGGTGGACAGGTCGGCGATCACGTCGCCGGCGCGGATCAGTCTTGTGCCACGCGGGAAGACATCGGCCGGGCCGCGCTCGCTGACCGTGGCCACGCGGGCGGCGCCGGCGCGCAGCGATTCCGCCATGGCGCGCGAGGCCGCATCGTCGATGCCGACCACCGCCAGGTCGCCCACCGCTTGCCGGTCGAAGACGTGGCGTTTGGCCGCTGCGTACCCCGCCATGTCACCGTGGCGGTCGAGATGGTCGGCGCTGAGATTGAGCATTGCCGCTACGTCGAAGCGCAAGGTGGCGAGTCGCTCCAACATGTAGCTCGACATCTCCAGCACATACACGCCGGCGTCGGGCAGCAACGGCAGCGCAAGCGACGCCGTGCCCAGGTTGCCGCCGGCCGCGACAGGAATGCCCGCCCCGACCAGGATGTGCGCCAGCAGGGCGGTGGTGGTGGACTTGCCGTTGGTGCCGGTGATGCCGGCGAAGCGCGCCCGCGAGAAGCTGGCGCGCACCGCGCGGAACAGCAATTCGGCATCCGACCAGATCGGCACCCCGGCGGCGATCGCGGCAGCGGCGATCGGGTGGGGTTCAGGCAGGTGGTGCGGAATGCCGGGCGACAGGATCAGCGCGTCGCATCCTGCCATGTCGGGTGCGGCCACGCGCAGCCCGGTTGCCGCTTCACGCGCGGCGGGCGTGTCGTCCCATACCGTGACATCGGCACCCATGGCCACCAGCGCGCGCGCCACGGGCAGTCCGTTGCGGCCGAGGCCGACCACGGCGAAGCTTTGGCCCGCGAACAGGGTGGGGGGGAAGGTCATCGGATCTTCAGTGTCCCCAGCCCGATCAGCGCCAGGATCATGGCGATGATCCAGAAGCGGATGACGATGGTCGGCTCCGACCAGCCCTTCTTCTCGAAATGGTGGTGCAGCGGCGCCATCAGGAACACGCGCCGGCCGGTGCGCTTGTACCAGGCCACCTGGATGATCACCGACACCGTCTCGACCACGAACAGACCACCGACGATGCCCAGCACGATCTCGTGCTTCACCGCCACCGCCACCGCGCCGAGTGCGCCGCCCAGGGCCAGGCTGCCGGTGTCGCCCATGAACACCGCGGCTGGCGGCGCGTTGAACCACAGGAAGCCCAGCCCGGCACCGATCAGCGCCGAGCAGAAGATCGCCAGCTCGCCCACGCCGGGCACGAAGTTCAGTTGCAGATAGTCGGCGAACACCCGGTTGCCGACGAGATAGGCGATCAGCGCGAACACCCCGGCGGCGATGATGGTCGGCACGATCGCCAGCCCGTCGAGCCCGTCGGTCAGGTTCACCGCGTTGGAGAAGCCGACCATCACCAGCGCGCCGACCAGCGGGAAGGCCAGGCCGAGCGGGATCAGCACTTCCTTGAACACCGGCACGGTCAGGCCGGTGGCCAGTGGCTCGCGCGTCAGTGTCATCAGCGCGACGGCAGCGGCCAGGCCGAACAGCGATTGCAGGATCAACTTGCCGCGGCTGGACAGGCCCTTGTGGTTGGCCTTGGACAGCTTGATGTAGTCGTCGACGAAGCCGATCGCGCCATAGGCCAGGGTCAGCGCCAGCACCACCCAGACGAACATGTTGCGCAGATCGGCCCACAGCAGGGTCGAGACGGTCAGGGCCGCCAGGATCAGGACGCCGCCCATAGTGGGCGTGCCCTTCTTCTCGATCAGATGGCGCTCCGGTCCGTCGGGGCGGATCGGCTGGCCCTGGGCCTGGACCGAGCGCAGGGTGCGGATCAGCAGCGGACCGAACATCAACGACAGCACCAGCGCGGTGATGCAGGCGGCGCCGGCGCGGAAGGTCAGATAGCGGAACAGGTTGGCCAGGATGAAATGTTCGGAGAGCGGGGCGAGCAGGTTGAACAGCATCAGGCGGCCTCCCCGCTGGCCGGCGCTGCGGCCGGGGGATGGTCGATCGCATCGACGATCAGCTTCATCCGGCTGCCCAGGCTGCCCTTGACCAGCACCGCGTCGCCCGGCCGCAGTGCCGCGGCGACCAGCGGGGCCAGCGCCGCGGAATCGGCGGCATGGTCGCCGCGCCTTGCCGGCGGCAGGGCGTCGCGCAGATGCGCCATCAGCGGGCCGCAGGTGAAGACGAGGTCGGCGGCATCGCTGGCTGGGCCGGCCAGGGCGGCGTGCTCGGACGGGCCGAGCGCGCCCAGCTCGCGCATGTCGCCCAGCACCGCGACGCGGCGGGTGGCGGGCTGCATTGCCAGTACCGCAAAGGCGGCGCGCACCGCGACGGCCGAGGCGTTGTAGCTTTCGTCCAGCAGCAGCGCGGTGCCGCCGGGCACGGCGATGCGCCGCTGTGCGCCGCGACCGGCGACCGGCATGAAGCCGCGCAGCGCCGCCGCACCCGTCACGGGATCGGCGCCGAGCAGCGCGGCGGCGGACAGCGCGGCGACGGCGTTGATCGCCATATGGGTGCCGGGGGCGGCGAGGCGGGTGGCGACCGGCCGGCCGGCGATCAGCGCCTCGACATCGGTGCCGCCGGCATCGGTGCGGACGGCGATCAGCCGGTCATCGGCGTCAGGGTGGATACCGAAGCTCCGCACCGGATGGCGGGCGCCGGCGCGCAGGCGGTCGAACATGGCAGTGTCGCGCGGCAGCACCAGCGTTCCGCCGGCCAGTCCGTCCTGCAGTGACAGCTTCTCGTCGGCCACCGCCGCGATGCTGCCGAGGTTTCCGACATGCACCTTTTCGATGCTGGTGATCAGGGCGACATCCGGACGGGCCAGGCGGGCCAGCGGTGCAATTTCGCCGGCATGGTTCATGCCGATCTCGGCCACGCAATAGACAGCGGGGTGTGGGATGCGCGCCAGCGTCAGCGGCAGGCCCCAATGGTTGTTGTGCGACGCCTCGGCGGCCCAGGTGCGGCCGTGGGCGGCGAGGATGGCGCGCAGCATTTCCTTGGTGGTGGTCTTGCCGACGCTGCCGGTCACCGCAACCAGCGTGCCGGTGAAGCGGGCGCGCGCGAACGTGGCCAGCGCGCGCAGCCCCGCCAGCGTGTCGCGAACCGCCAGCAGTGGGGCGTCGTCCGGCAGGTCGGTCGGGAGAGTGTGCACCAGCGCGCCGGCGGCGCCGCGGTCCAACGCGGCACGAACCCAGCGATGGCCATCGGTGTCGCCGACCAGGGCGACGAACAGGTCGCCGGGCTTGAGCGTGCGGGTGTTGATCGATACCCCGGTGGCGCTGAACGGCGCGCGCATCAGGCCGCCGGTCGCCGCCAGCAGGTCGGCGGGCGTCCACAAGCTGCTCATGCCACGCCAGCCAGCCGGCGCACGACGGCCACGTCGTCGAAGGGAAACACCTCGGTGCCGATTGTCTGCCCTTGCTCGTGGCCTTTGCCGGCGACGGCGAGAACGTCGCCGGGGCCCAAATCGGCGAGCGCTTCGGCGATGGCGTCGGCACGGTTGGCGCGGGCGCGGGCGGCCGGCAGGGCGGCCATGCCAGCGAGCACGGCGGCGCGGATGGTGGCGGGGTCCTCGGTGCGCGGGTTGTCGTCGGTCACGATGGCGCTGTCGGCGTGGGCGGCGACAGCGGCACCCATCAGCGGGCGCTTGCCGGGGTCGCGGTCGCCGCCGGCGCCGAACACCACATGCAGGCGGCCCTCGGTGTGCGGGCGCAGCGCGGTCAGCAGGCGTTCCAGCGCGTCTGGCGTGTGGGCGTAGTCGACGTAGACGGCGGCACCGTTCGGCAGGGTGGCGGCCAGTTCCATGCGGCCGCGCACGCCGACCAGCCCGGGCAGGCGGTCAAGCGCGTCGGGCACGCCGGTCGCCTCGGCCAGCGCCGCGGCGACCAGGACGTTGTCGGCCTGGAACCGGCCGGGCAATGCAATGGGGACCTCGCGGCGAGCGCCGTTGGTGTGCAGCTGCAGCATTTGTCCGCCGGGGCGGGGGATCGCGCGGAGCAGCCGAATGGCGTCGCCGTCTTCGCCGACCACACGCAAATCGAGGCGGCGGCGCTGGGCGATGTGGCGCAGCGCCGCCATGCTCGGCGGCTCCAGCGTGCTGCTGGCCACCGCGGTATGGCGCGCGGGCAAAAGCTCCTGGAACAGCCGCAGCTTGGCGTCGCGATAGGCCTGCATGGTGCGGTGGTAGTCGAGATGGTCGCGGGTCAGGTTGGTGAAGGCGGCGGCGCGCAGGGCAATGCCGTCGAGCCGGCTTTGATGCAGGCCGTGAGAGGAGGCTTCCAACGCCGCGCGGCCGACGCCGTCGCGTGCCAGTGTGGCCAGGGTCGCGGAGAGTTCCACCGCATCGGGCGTGGTCAGGCCGGGTCCGGCAATGCCTGCTTCGGTGACCACGCCAAGCGTACCCAGCGCGGCGGCGCGGTGCCCGGCGAGGGTCCAGAGCTGGCGCAGGAAGTCGGTGGTGCTGGTCTTGCCGTTGGTGCCGGTGACGGCAACCAGGATGGCCGGGGCGGGGCCGGCGAGCAACGCGGCGATGATGGCCAGCCGGCGGCGCGGCAGCGGGTCTTCCAGCAACGGGCAGCCCGGCGGCACGGCGGTTCCCGGGGGTGCCAGGATGGCGCTGGCGCCGCGGGCCACCGCCTCGGGGATGAACTTGCGGCCGTCCATCGCGGCGCCGGGCAGGGCGGCGAAGATGATGCCGTGGCGCACGCGGCGGCTGTCGGCGGTGATGCCGATTACCTCCAGCGCGCCCGCGCCGTGCCAGGCCGCCTGCTGCTTCGTGCCCAGGGTCACCAGGTCGGGCATGCGGGTGAGGATGCTAGCGAACCGCAACGACCGTCCCCCCGGTGGTTGGGGCGGGCGCTGCTTCCTGGCGCGGGTCGCGCGCCGGCGGCGGGGCGGGGGCGACGCGCGGGCTGGTCGCGGGGGAGGTCGTGGTCTGCGGCGTGCCGACGGCGGACGGGCGGGCGGGGGCGGCCGGCCGCGGTGCCGCGGCCTGGGCGGGGGCGGCACCGGGCGGGCGGCCCGGCACCAGCGGTGTCGCCAGGCTGTGGGCGATTGCCGCCGCGTTCGTGGTCTCGGGCAGCAATCCGAGCATCGGGCCGATGCGTGCCACCACCCGCCCGGCGCCGGGGGCAGCGACCCAGCCGGCGGTGGCATAGCCGAAGGTGCTGGCGTTGGCCTTGGCTTCGTCGAGCATGAAATAGACCGCGTAGCGCGGCGCGTTCATCGGGAAGACGCTGGTGAACGCCTGAACGTTGGCCTTCTTCTTGTAGCCGCCCTTGCCGGATTTTTCCGCCGTGCCGGTCTTGCCGCCGATGAAGTAACCCGGCACCTCGGCGGTCTTGCCAAAGCCATCGGAAACCACCAGGCGCATCAGTTTGCGCATGGTGTCGGAGGTCTGCTGGCTCATCACCCGCTCGCCGGAAGGCGCTGGCGCGTCGGGCTCGCGCGCCAGGATGGTCGGGCGCATCAGCAGGCCGCTATAGGCCACCGCGGCGGTGGCGCGCACCACATGCAGCGGGGTCACCGAGATGCCGTGGCCGAAGCCGATGGTCATCGTGGCGATGTCCTTCCAGTTCGCCACCGGCGGGGTCAGCGGCCGAAAGGTTTCGGGCAGCTCGATCGGCACCGGCGCCATCATGCCCATGCGCATGTGCCAGGCGCGCTGGCGCTCGGCGCCGACCGACTGCGCCACCTTGGCGGCGGCGATATTGGAGGAGTAGGCAAGGAATTCGGGGAAGGCGAGCGGGCGCTTCTTGCCCTCGAAATCGTTGATGGTGAAGCGGCCGACATGGATCGGGCTGCTGGCGTCATAGACCGACCAGAGCTGGGCGGCGCCGCTGTCCAACGCCATCGCCGCCGTTTGCAGCTTGAAGGTGCTGCCCGGCTCGTAGCGGCCCGAGATGGCGCGGTTGAAGCGCTGCTCGTCGGTGGCGCGGCGGTACTGGTTGGCGTCGTAGTCGGGCAGGCTGACCATGGCCAGCACCTCGCCGGTGCGCACGTCCATCACGATGCCGGTGCCGCCGATGGCGTTGAACGCGGCCATCGACTTCGACAACTCATCACGCACCACTGCCTGAACCCGCACGTCGATCGACAGGCGCAGCGGCGCGCGGTCGGTGCGCAGTCGATCGTCGAAGAATTTCTCCACTCCGGCCTGGCCGGCGCCGTCGATGTCGACGCCGCCGAGCACCTGGGCGGCGACCATGCCCAGCGGGTAGCGGCGGCTTTCGGTGAACTCGAAGTCCAGGCCGGGGATGCCGAGGGCGTTGACCTGCAACTGCTCGCGCGTGGTGATGCGGCGGGCGATATAGACGAACTGCTTGTCCTGCTGGGTCAGCAGGCGCTTGAGGGCGGCGGCATCCAGCCGCGGCAGCACGCCGCGCAGCTTCGCTACCACGTCGTCGATGTCGTACAGAATCTGCGGGTTGGCGTAGAGGTCGGCATAGGGCAGCGAAATCGCCAGCGCCTCGCCGTTGCGGTCGGTGATCGAAGCGCGCTTTACCCGCGGGCCGAAATCGGTGCCGGCGGACGGGGATATGGCAGCGGTGGCCGGGGTGGGCTGCATGGTGCCGCCGATGGACGTGGTGCCGGTCGGCTGTGCGGCGATCGGCGCCGGGTCGGGCTTACGGGCCTGCGCCTCCATGCGCGGCTTGATCGGATTGATGATCGTGGCATCGACCAGCTTGCCGACGACGGCGGTGAACAGCACGGCAAACCCCGCCGCGACCAGCACCAGCCGGCCGCGCGTGCGTTCCATGGCGGCGCGGCGATCAAGGTCGGGGGCGGTGACCCGGACATGCTCGGTGCGCGGCACCGCGTCGCCGGGTGCCGCGCCGAACCGGTGGGCAACGCTGGAGGGTGACGGGGCGGCGGGATCGGGGGCGTGCGGGGCGGCGGTCAATTGGTGCCTCCCCCGCCCGGGGCCATCTGGGTCGGTTGGGGCGTCGCGCGCCGCGCCATGCCGAGGGCCGAACGCACCACCGGCGGGCCGGAATCGGCCGACGGCGCGGCGTAGGCTGGCACGGTTGGAACCGCGCGCGGCGGCGCCGGGGCCGCGGCCTGCGGCTGGATCGGCGGCGGGGCGATGGCGGGCGCGCTGCGCATGGCGAACTGGGCCGCCGGCGGGACGGCGCCAATGGCGGTTGTGGTGACTGGCCCCGGCAGCCCGAGCGGGGTGGGCGCGCGCGGGGCCGCGGGCGTAGTAGTGGAGCCGGCGGCCAGCGACGACGTGGCGAGGCCCGGCGTGGGCGCGGCACGGGGCCCCGCCGCCACGGGGGTTTGCGGGACCGCGGCGATCGGTGGCGTGGGCATCGGTTGGGCCGACGGCGGCGGGGCCGGGCGCGGCGGTGCCACCGCGAGCAGCGGGGCGGGGCGGGGTGGCTCGGTCGACTTCGGTTCGGCGACCCGGGGCTCCGCGGCGCGCGGCTCGGCCGGCAGGCGGGGCGCGGGGCGGATGACGGCGGCCGGGATTTCCGGCTCTGGTGGCGGCTCGGGCGGGGCGATGCCGATCGGCGGCAGACGACGCTCGAAGTCGGCCAGGGTGGTGAACTGGGTGGGCTGGGTGGTCTTGACCGCAAGGTACTGGTCGGCCAGCTCCTGAAGCCGGATCGGGTCGTTCAACAGGGCGTAGTCGGCGCGCAACAAGGCAGCGCGGGCGCGCGAATCGTCGGCCGATTTGAGGGTGAGGTTGATCTCGCGCTCAAGCATCTGGGCGCGGTACTTGACGCGATAGAGGTAAAGCCCCGAGCCGATCGCCAGCAACATGCAAATGAGGGAGATCGGGCGCATCATAGCG
>JBBQOT010000038.1:0-11068 GCA_038331165.1 Acetobacterales bacterium | reverse complement strand
GCGCGCGCGGCATGCTGACCGACCCGGCCGATACCGCAGCCTATGCCGAGGACTGGCGCCGGCTCTACCGCGGCCGCACCCAGGCGGTGCTGCGGCCGGCCAGCACCGAGGAACTCGCCGCCGTCGTCGGCGCCTGCGCCGCTGCGGGCGTGGCGATCGTGCCGCAGGGCGGCAACACCTCGATGGTCGGCGGCGCCGTGCCGGCGGAGGACGGCAGTGAACTGGTGCTCAGCCTGGCGCGGATGAACAGGGTGCGGGCCATCGACCCGGTGGACCTCACCCTGACCATCGAGGCCGGCGCCACGCTGAAGGCGGCGCAAACGGCGGCGCAGGAGGCCGGCTGCCTGTTGCCGCTGTCGATCGGCTCGGAGGGCACCGCCCAGGTTGGCGGCATCCTGTCGACCAATGCCGGCGGCAACAATACCGTGCGCTATGGCAATGCGCGCGACCTGGTGCTGGGGCTGGAGGTGGTACTGCCCGACGGGCAGGTCTGGAACGGGCTGCGCCGGCTGCGCAAGGACAACACCGGCTACTGCCTGCGTCAGCTTTTCGTCGGCGCCGAGGGCACGCTGGGCGTCATCACCGCCGCGGTGCTGAAGCTGGTGCCGCGCCCGCGTGAGACCGCGGTGGCGCTGTGTGCGATGGCCTCGGCCGAGGCGGCGCTAGTGCTGCTCAACCGGGTGCAGACCCATGACCCCGCCAGCATCCAGGCCTTCGAGTACATGTCCGGCCTCGGCCTGCGCTTCGTGCTGAAGCATATCCCGGGCGTGGCGCTGCCGCTGGCGGCACCGGCCGAGCACTATGCCTTGATCGAGCTGGCCACCCCGCGCCCCAACGCCGGGCTGCGCGCCATCCTGGAAGCTGTGCTCGAAACGGCGATGGAGCAGGGCGAGGTGCTGGATGCTGTCATCGCCGAGAGCGAGGGCCAGCGCGCCGCCCTGTGGAAGCTGCGCGAGGAACACTCCGAGGCGCAGAAGCGCGAGGGCGCCAGCGTCAAGAACGACGTATCGGTGCCGGTCTCCAAGGTGCCTGAGCTGATCCGCCGCGCGACGGCCGCCTGCGAGGTGCTGATGCCCGGCATCCGCGCCGTGCCGTTCGGCCACATGGGCGACGGCAACATCCACTTCAACCTGGAACAGCCCGAGGGCATGGACCCGGCGGCGTTCCTGGCCCAGGACCATGCGATCATGGATACGGTGTGCGCCGTGGTGCGCGACCTCGATGGCAGCTTTTCGGCCGAGCACGGCATCGGCAAGCTCAAGCCCTATATGATGCCCGACTGGCGCGGCGGCGCTGAACTGGCGCTGATGCAGCGCATCAAGCAGGCCATCGACCCGCAGGGCCTGATGAACCCGGGCAAAGTGCTGCCTTGATGCTATAGGCCGCGGCGCAACCTGCCGCTAAACTGCCCCATTAACGGTGGAGACTCCGATCACCATGCGGCCGACTTTCGACGGCATTCATTCGGCCGCGAGCTGACGCATGCCGTTCGCCACCACCCTCACGCTGTATGTCGCGCGCGTATTCTCCTTGCACATGCTCGGCATGCTGGCGGCCCTCACTGGCATCGTCTCGCTGTTCGATCTGATCGAGTTGCTGCGCCGCGGTGCCACCCGCCCGGATGCCACCTTCGCGGTGGTTGCCGAGATCGCCGCCATGCGCCTGCCCTGGGCGATGATGCAGATCCTGCCCTTCGCGGTGCTGCTCGGCGGTATCCTCGCCTTTTGGCGCCTTACCCGCTCGTCCGAGCTGATTGTCGCCCGCGCCGCGGGCCTTTCCGCCTGGCAGTTTCTCGCCGGCCCCACGCTGTGTGCGCTCGGCCTCGGCTGTTTCGCGGTCGCCGTCATTACCCCCGTCTCGGCCGCCATGCGCGCGCGCGCCGAGGCGCTGGACAGCACTTATATCAAGTCCAGCGGTGGCCCGCTGGCGCTCAATGGCGGCCAGCTCTGGTTGCGCCAGGCTGACCGTGAGCTCGACCCTCAGGGCGTGGCCCTGCTGCACGCCAACCGCGTCGTGGTGCGAGACGGCATGCTGGCGGCCGATGGCCTGAGCGTCTTCCGCCTTGACGCCAGCGACCGACTGCTGGAACGTATCGAGGCCCGTGCCGCCACGCTCGCCCCTGGCCACTGGGTGCTGTCTGAGGCCCGCACCATCGTTCCCGGCCGCCAGCCCACCCTGGCACGCGATTTCGCGCTGGCGACCAGCATGACTGTCGACCGGGTGCAGGACAGCTTCGCGCCGCCCGACACGCTGTCGATCTGGGCGCTGCCCGGCTTCATCGCCTTGCTCGACCGCTCCGGATTCTCCTCCATCCGCCACCGGCTGCACTTCCACTCCTTGCTCGCGCTGCCGCTGCTGGCCGGCACCATGTCGCTGCTCGCCGCCGGGTTTTCCATGCGCCCGGCTCGGCGCGGTGGCGTCGGCCAGATGATCGGCAGCGGGGTCGCCGCCGGCTTCGCGCTGTTCGTCATCTCCAAGGTCGCCGAGGAGTTCGGCCAGACCGGCACGCTGCCGCCGCCGTTGGCGGCCTGGGCGCCAATCGCCGCGGGGCTCCTGCTATCCGTCTCCCTTCTGCTGCACCTGGAGGATGGCTGATGCGCCCGTGCGCGTGGCTCCTCGCCCTGCTGGCGCTGCTTGTCGCCGCGCTCCCGTGCACGCCTGCCCTTGCCCAGCAGGCATTGGCCGGCCGCGCCGCGGTGTCGCGCGACGCGCCGTCCTATTACCAGGCCGACGCGGTCGAGTATGACCGCGAGCGCGGCATCGTCACGCTGACCGGCCATGTCGAGTTCTGGCAGGGCGAGCGCATGCTGCTCGCCGACAAGGTCACCTACGACCGCAACTCGGGCGTTGCCGCCGCCATCGGCCACGTCGTGTTGCTGGAAGCCGACGGCCAGACCGTCTTCGCAGACTATGCCGAACTCACCCAAGGGATGAAGGACGGCGTGTTGGCCGGCATGCGCGCGGTGCTGGCCGAGAACGGCCGCCTGGCCGCCAACGGCGCGCGCCGCACCGACGCACGGGTCAACGAGTTGAGCCGCGCCGTCTATTCCACCTGCGACCTTTGCCCCACCGATCCAAGCCGCGCGCCACTGTGGCAGTTGCGCGCCCGCGAGGTGATCCAGGACAAGGACAACCAGCGCATCGAGTATCACGACGCGGTGCTCGACATATTCGGCGTCCCGGTGTTCTACAGCCCGTTCCTGGCCCATCCGGACCCCACCAAGAAGCGTGCCAGCGGCATCCTGGTGCCTTCGATCGGCTATTCCAAGCGCCTCGGCACCTATGTCGCGGTGCCCTATTACTGGGCAATCGACGACAGCTCGGATGCCACCATCACGCCTTTGCTGGCCACCCGCAACGGCCCCGCGGTCGATCTCGATTACCGTCGCCGCTTCAACAACGGCCGCATCACCATCGACAGCTCGGTGGCCAACTACCACCCTTCGGGCGGGCGTGGCGGCGCGGCCGGCCATGTGTTTGCCAAAGGGCTGTTCGCCATCGACGACACCTGGCGGTGGGGCTTCGACATCAACCGCGCCAGCTCGCTGCGCTACATGCGCGACTTCCGGGTGCAGAACTGGCAACCGGTGCTCGCCTCGCAGCTTTACCTGGAGGGTTTCGGCCAGGGCTCCTACACCCGCATCGACGCGCGCAGCTACCAGGGCCTGGCCAGCACCGTCATCGCCCGCCGCCTGCCGCTGATCGCGCCATTCTACCAGTACAGCTACGCTGGCGAGCCCGATCGCCTGGGCGGTCGGATCGGGGTCGACTTCGACATCCTGAACATCATGCGCACCGAGGGCACGACGACGCGCCGCGCCCGCCTCTCGACCACCTGGGAACGGCCGGCGGTCGACCGGCTCGGCGGCGTCTGGAACCTCATGCTGCGGCTCGACAGCGCCGCCTACGCCGCCAGCCAGTTCGACCAGTTGCCCAACTTCGCCGCCATCCGCCAGACCAACGCCTCGCAGTCCATGCCCACCGCCGCCCTGCAATGGCGCTTTCCGCTGGTGCGCGACGCAGGTGACTGGGGCAACCAGGTGATCGAGCCAATTCTGCAGATCGCCGCCGGCCCGCGTGGCGCCAGCTACCTGCGCAGCCGCACCCGCATGCCCAACGAGGACAGCTTCGACTTCGAGTTCACCGATTCCAACCTGTTCGCGCTCAACCGGGTCCCCGGCATCGATCGGCTGGAGGGCGGCGTACGCGCCGCCGGTGCCCTGCGCGGCGCCTGGAACTTCCCCTCGGGCGCCAAGCTGGAGGGGCTGGTCGGCCAGTCCTGGCGCGTCGCCCGCGACACCAGCTTCCCCGCCGCCTCCGGCCTGCGCGACACCGCGTCGGACATTGTCGGCCGCGTCAGCGTCAGCCCGGCGAACTGGCTCGACGTCACGTCCCGCCAGCGTTTCGACCGCCGCAGCCTCCAGCCGCGCTTCGTCGACGCGCTGGCCAGCTTCGGCCCGGAACGCCTGCGGCTGACGGGCGGCTATATCTACACCACCACCAACCCGTTCATGTTCTTCGACAACGCCGCCGCCCTCAATGCCCCGACCAAGCCGCGCAACGAGGGCACGCTCACCGTCGCCGCCCGCCTTACCGACCACTGGCGCGTCTCGGCCTATGCCCGGCGCGACCTGCGCACCGCCAAGGGCGTGAGCGACGGGATGCGTCTGGCCTACGAGGACGAATGCTTCATCTTCGACGTCAGCCTCGCCCGCCGCCATGTCTCGATCAACGGCGACAATGGCGCAACCATCGTGCTGTTCCAGTTGACCTTCAAGACCGTCGGCCAGTTCGGCTTCAACGCGCTATAGCCATTTTCGGTCTTCCCCGGGGCACGATATGGGCCGGGGAGAGGGCCCTGAACATGGCACGGCAGGTCCGCCAACCCACGCCCGCTATTGCGGTGCCCGCCATGCTATGCTTCTGCACGACAACGGCCACCGCTGCGCGGCCACTGAGGAGTCGAACAGCGTCGATGCGTGTCCTGCCCCCCCTGTTCGCCCTTCTTCTCGCCGCGATTGCCGCCGGCGTGTCAGCTGCCTTGGTCCAGCCTGCCGTGGCCCAGCCTGCCGTGGCCCAGCCTGCCGTGGCCCAGCCTGCCGTGACCCAGCCTGGCGCGACGGCCCAACCTGCCGACCCCGCAGCCCGGCGAGCGCCGCGGCTCAGCGCCAGCCAGGGCGCGGGCATCGCCGCCGTGGTCAACGGCGATGTCATCAGCAACGGTGACGTCGACAACCGCGCGCGCCTGTTTGCGCTGTCCACCGGCCTGCCAATGTCGTCGGATGTGCTCGAACGTCTGATCCCCCAGGTTCGTCGCCAACTCATCGACGAGCGCCTGCGCCTGCAGGAGCTGCAGCGCCGCAGCGTGGTGGTCAGCGACCGCGATATCGCCGCTGCGATCACCGAAATCGAAGCCTCCAACGGCATGCCCCCGGGCCTGATGCGCCGCCGCCTCGCCGCCGAAGGCGTCGACCTGCGGACCATGATTGATCAGTTGCGCGTTCAGCTTGGCTGGAGCCGCCTGCTGCGCGAACTTCTGGGCCGCAATGCCGAGGTCAGCGCCACCGAGACCACCGAACTGGAGGCAGCCCTGCGCGGCCAGGTCGGCCAGACCGAATTCCGTGTCGCCGAAATCTTCGTGCCGATTGGCGAGGCCCGCCAGGCATCCGACGCCCAGCGCTTTGCCGACACCATCATCGCCCAGTTGCGGGCTGGCGCCTCGTTCGGCGTGGTTGCCGCCCAGTTCAGTCAGAGCCAGACAGCACTCCAGGGCGGCGACCTCGGCTGGGTCCAACCCAACCAGCTTGATGCCGAGGTGCTGCGCGTGGTCCAGATCATGCC
The DNA here is from genome assembly GCA_038331165.1 of Acetobacterales bacterium. Classification (GTDB taxonomy): domain Bacteria; phylum Pseudomonadota; class Alphaproteobacteria; order Acetobacterales; family Acetobacteraceae; genus CAMDGX01. Next base: position 5,227 of record JBBQOT010000038.1, on the reverse strand, counting down.
CGCCGGCGCGGTCAGCAACCCCATCCGCGTGCCCGGTGGCTTCTCAATCATCACGCTGCGCGGCAAACGCGTCATCGGCACCGATAATGCGACGGTCGCCACCATTCGCCAGGCATTCTTCCCCTTCGCCACCCGGCTGAACCCCGCCGCCCCCACCGACGCCCAGCGTGCGGTGCTGGAGAAGGCGCGCGCCGCCGCCGCCGCGGTGCGCAGTTGCGAGGATGTCGACCGCGTCAACACCGACGCCGCCGGCGGCCGTGCCGCCGACCCCGGCGAGCTGCGCATCGACGCCATCCCCAACGCCCCGCTGCGCGAGTTGATCGGCACGCTCCCCACCGGCAAGGCCAGCCAGCCGCTGATCGCCGAGGACGGCGTCGCGGTGATCATGGTGTGCAACCGCGAGGCCAAGAACCTCGGCGTGCCGACCCAGCGCGAACTGAGCCAGCGCATCCTCGGCGAGCGCGTGGAACTGACAGGGCGCCAGCTGATGCGCGAGTTGCAACGCCGCGCCGTTATCGACCTGCGTTCCTGAGCCCCCGTCTGAGCGCGTTTCCCGCACCCCCGCCGCTGCGTGAGGTTATCGCCCGTCACGGGCTCGATGCCCGCCGCCGGCTCGGCCAGCACTTCCTGCTCGATGCCAACCTGGTCGCCCGCATCGTCCGCCAGGCCGGCGATCTTGCCGGCCGCTACGTGGTCGAGGTTGGCCCCGGCCCAGGCGGCCTGACCCGCGCCCTGCTCGACAGTGCCGCCGCGCAGGTTGTCGCCGTCGAGGTCGACCCCCGTGCCGCCGCCGCCATCGCCGAATTGGCCGAAGCCCATCCCGTCCGCCTGCGCCTGGTGCAGGCCGACGCCCTCGCGCTCGACCTCTCGGCGCTGGTACCGGCGCCGCGGCAGATCGTCGCCAACCTGCCGTATAATATCGCCTCGCCATTGCTCGTTGGCTGGCTGCGGCAGGCCGCAGCCTGGGAACGCCTCACCCTGATGTTCCAGCAGGAAGTGGCCGAGCGCATCTGCGCCGCCCCCGGCACCGGCGCCTATGGCCGGCTCTCGGTGCTCGCACAGTGGCTGTGCACGGCCGAGTTGCGTCTGCGCATTCCCCCCGCCGCGTTCATCCCGCCGCCCAAGGTCTGGTCGGCCGTCGTCGTGCTCACTCCGTATGCCGCGCAGCCGTCGCCCGAATTGTTCACCGTGATGGAGCGGCTGACCGCCGCCGCCTTTGGCCAACGGCGAAAAATGCTTCGCGGCGCACTCAAGCCTATGGGCGGCGAGGCGCTGCTTGCGAAGGCCAGCATCGCCCCCGATCGCCGTGCCGAAACCCTTTCGGTTGCTGAATTCGACCGCCTGGCCCAACTCCTGGCCTGACCTGCACGCCCGTTCCCGGGGGCTGGCAGGACGCCAAGCCGCCGCCCGAAACCTGAAGCCGCCTATCCCCCGATCACCCGTGCCGCCGCCACCATGTTGCGCGCCTTGTCGGTCAGCTCCAGCCCCGCCTTTACCTGCGCCTCCAGCGCTGCCTCGGCCGCCCTGATGCGGCCCAGCGTTGCCAGCACCTCGGCCGCGCGTGACTGCGGCACCACCACCACGCCGTCGGCGTCGCCGACCACGATGTCTCCCGGGGCGACATGCACCCCACCCAGCACCACCGGGGCCCCCACCGTGCCGGGTCCGTTCAGCGCCGGCGAGTTGGGCACCACGCCCATGGCGAACAGCGGCAGCCCGGTGGCGACAATGCCGGCCCGGTCGCGCGCCAGGCCGTCGGTGACGAAGGCTGCCACTCCCTTGTTGCGCATCATCCCGGCAGCGAGGTCGCCGATCACGGCGGTGGCGGTGAAGGCGTCGCAGGCCAGCATGATCACGTCGCCGGGTTGCGCCTCGGCCAGCGCCCCGAACATCGCGGCGATATCGGCGGGGTAGGCCCAGGCGGTCAGTGCCGGTCCGCAGAAAACACCGTTGCCCGGGTCGAGCGGCTTGATGCGCCAGTCGACCGCGCCGCGACCCTCCATCGCGTCGCACAAATGCGAGGTCTGGGCGCCGCAGAAGGCTGCGACCAAGGCGGGGTCGGGACGGGGCCAGCCGCGGTGGATCGTCAGCAACGGCGGGTTGTCGATCATCGGCGGTCCTATTGGCGGGGGGCGAAAGGGTTGGTCCAGCCCGGCCGGCCGCCGGTCGCCTTGGGCGGATAGACGCGTTCCAGGTAGCCCAGGATGACGTCGAGCTCATCTTTCTCAAGCTGTGGCATGTTGTGGCGCTGCACCATCCACTTCAACGAATCGTCCCATTGCAGCCGCGTCATCCCCTGCGACGCCACGATGCGGAAGCTGTGGCAGGCGCCGCAGAAAATCACCGTCTCCTCCCGCCCCGGTGCGTCGGGGTAGTCGGCCGGATCGCTCGGGGCGACGGTTTGTGCAAGCGCGGGAGCGGTCAGCAGTGCGGCGCCAAGCAGCAACGCCAGCAGCCTCACCCGACCAGCACCGCGATGCGGTTGATCGGGTTGGCGCCGTAGCCCTGCGGGTTCCAATTCGCTGCCACCACTGGTTGCGTGACCCCGGTGCGGTCGGTTGCGCGCACCCAGACCTCGAAATACCCGTCGCTCGGTAGCGGCATCGCGTGCGTCCAGCGCACCCAGTCGAACGGGTTGCGCGCCGCCACCATGGCCGTTTGCTGCCACGTCTGGCCGAAATCCAGCGACACATCGACCCGTGCGATGGAAGTGGCGCTGCCCCAGGCCGCCCCGCGTAGCGCCACGCTGCGCGTACCGGCCGCCAGCCGCGTGCCGTTGGCCGGCGCGGTCACGATGCTGCGCAACGGCATCGCCTCCATGTCGCGGAAGCTCTTGCCGTCGTTGTTGCTGCCCGGCACGATCGGCGTGACCGGCAGGCGATACGATGTGCCGCCCATGCCCGCGCCATCATGTGGGGTGCTGCGCACCAGGACGTTGCTCAGCCATTTGGTCGACAGCGACCCCGGCCAGCCGGGCACCAGCAGCCGCACCGGCCCGCCATGGATGTGCGTGAGCGGCTGGCCGTTCATGCCCCAGACGATCATGGTGTGTTCGTCCATCGCCTTGGCGAGCGGGTTGCCGCGGCTCATCGTGCGCTTGTCCGGGTCGCCCGACAGGTGCGGGTCGGTGCCCCAGCTTCCGGTGAACCTTCCCGCGTCCTTCAGCCCCGCGGCGCGCAGCACGTCGGCCAGCTTCACGCCAGTCCATTCCGCGCAGCCGACGCCGCCATTGGTCCACTGGTTGCCGCGGGCGGTGGGGGCGAAGAACGCGCGGCCGTTGCCGCCGCATTCCATGACCATGCGATGCGTCTGGGCGCGGAACTTCTGCTTCAGTTCGCCCAGCGTCAGTTCGAGCTTCTGGTTGACCTCGCCTTCGACGACGAGCTTCCAGCCATCGGCGTCCTTGGCCTCGTCGGGGATCTGGCCATTGTTGCGCACGAAGAACCGCCCGACCGAGGTGGTGTCCTCGTCCAGCAGATGCTCCGGCGTTTCGGCCACCAGGGGCTTGTCGCCCAGCAGGACCAGGCCCTTGTCCTTGCCGGGATAGTCGAGGAACTGTGGGCCTTTGCCCGCGCCGGCGCCTTGTGCCAGCGCCACTGGCAGAAGACCGGCGGGCAGGTGCCGCTCGAACGGGATCGCCATGCCCAGCGCCGCGCCAAGGACCGTCAGCCCGGTGCCGGCCAATAGCCCGCGCCGTCCAAGATCCGATGAAGGCAGGCGGTGTTCGCTGTGGTTAGACATGGCATTTCCCCCAGGCAGGTTGGCCGTCTATATTTTACCCCATCAGCGCCGGTTCAAGAAGTTCGATTTTCAGCGCCGCTCGAAATCCGTGCGCTCAATCACCGGCAGCCCCTGCATGTAGCGCCGCATGCAGTCCAACCCCATCTCGACCGCGCCAAGCCGGATCCACTCCCGCCCGCCCAGGATGCGGGCGCGCCGCACCACCGTGTCGCCCTGGCGGCCCACGGCCACCCAGAGGGTGCCGCCCAGGTCCATGCGGTCGGCGCCCTCGTCCAGATCGATCAGCACCGCCAGCGCATGGCTGGCACCGGCCTGCTCGCGCGCCGCCGCGGCCACTTCGGCGGCCACCGCCTCGGTGTATTCGCCAATGTCCAGATGCAGCGGCAGGCCCAGTGCCTCGAACACCTGGCCGCGTTCGCGCGCCACGAGGCCGCGCCGGAACACCGCCTCCGCCCCCGGCAAATGCGCGAGCCGCATGGCGATGTGCCCGGAGGTGAAGGTTTCGACGACGGCCAGCCGCCCGCCCACCTTGGCGAGTGCGTCGTTGACCACGCCCTCCAGCGACTGCTCGTCTTCGCAGATGATGAAGTTGCCCAGCCGCTCGCGGATTTCGGCATCAACCGGGGCGAGTTTGCGCTGGATGTCCTCGGCGTCGGTGCCGCGGATGGTCAGCTTGGTCTCGATCTGCGGGTAGTGCGCGCGGAAGCCGAGCTTCACGCCGCCGGTCGGGTCGAGGTCCTCGATGCCCTGCAACAGGCTGTCGATGTGCGATTCGCCCAGGCCGTAGCCGTGGTAGCGCTTCAGCCGGATTGTCGCCGGCGCCCCGCTGCGCGCCAGCAGCCGCGGGATGATCTGCTCCTCCAGCATGCGCCGCAGCTCACGCGGCACGCCCGGGGTGAAGAAGAACCGCGCGCCGCCGATGTTGAGCGCAAAGCCGCAGGCGGTGCCGATCGGGTTGTCCACCATCTCCGCGCCGACCGGCAGCATCGCCTGCTTGCGGTTGTTCGGCGGCATGGCGCGGCCGCGCCGGGTGAAGAAGCCCTCCATCGTCGCGAGCCATTCCTCGTGCAGCTCCAACTCAATGCCTGCCGCCTGGGCCGCGATCTCCTGGCTGAGGTCGTCCACCGTCGGCCCAAGCCCGCCGTTGACGATGACGATATCGGCCCGCGCGGCGGCGAGGTGGAAGGCACTGAGCAGGGTGCTGCGGTCGTCGCCGACGGTGGTGCCCCAGACGACGGAGAGGCCGACATCCTCCAGCTTCTGCGTCATGTAGCTGAAATTGGTGTTGACGATCTTGCCGGTCAGCACCTCGTCGCCGGTGCAGATGATCTCAATGCGCACGCCCGTTCCCCCTGCCGTATTGTCGGCCAGAGTGGCATTACACCGCCCATTGTCGTGTGGAACAAGGCCAGGGCTCCGCCCTGGACCCGGCAGGGGGCCGAGCCCCCTGCACCCTCAAATTCATGGGGTCTGGGGGCCGCTGCCC
>JBBQOT010000037.1:0-11135 GCA_038331165.1 Acetobacterales bacterium | reverse complement strand
CTTTGAGCGCGCTTGTGGTATGGATTAAGCCAATATTTCGAACAATCCGACGCGAGCCCACAATTCTCGGTCTTAGGGCAACTGCGCGACGCAGCAGCCATCCGCATCGCGCACGCAGTCAAACCCGCGAACGGACCATGTTTGGACGGGTGCTACCATCGTGAGCCACGCCTGACCACCTCGGTCGGCGTTTGGCCAAAGCGGCGCCGAAACGCCAGGTTAAATCTGGCTGCGTTGGTAAAGCCGTAGCGCTTCGCGACAGCACCGATTGCAATACCGTCATTACCTCGGCTCAGTTCGATATGCACCTGCTGCAGACGGATGGCCTGCAACGACGCCAACGGCACGCGATTGCGAAAACGCTGGAACGCGGTGTTGAGTGTGCGGACGCTGCATCCTGCCGCAGCGGCGATATCGGCCACACGAAGCGCCGTGCCGCAATTTGCACGCATGAACTCCTCCGCACGGGAGACATACTTGGGCAGGACCGAACCCAAGCCCAGCCCGATTTCATCGGCGTGGTTGTGGCGCACTCCGCGCAGGATCAGCGTCACAAGCAGGTCCGTGATGGAGGCGAGGGCCACCGGGTTGGATGCGATGCCATCGGCCCGTTCGAAATCCTGCAGCACGAAATCGAGTTGCAGCTTCAGGCTTGCCGCTAGACCGGAGCTCCAGTCGAGGCATGGCTCGAAGACGAGCGGGCGGCGAAGGCGCTGGTCGAGAATGCCCTCCAGCATGTGCTCGACCTCCGCCACCTTAATGAAGACGTTGCTGCGCAGGCTGTAATCGCCCGTCACCAGTTTTGTGTCGGGGCCAAGCCGATAGATCAGGCCGCGTGCCGAGGTCGCTACATTCGGCTCGCCGCGCCGGATCAACGTCATCCGTCCCCGCAACGGGGCGCTGAAACCGAAGAAATCGCTCTCCTCGCCATCCAGGGCCACTTCGGTCGCGAAGCGCGTCTCGCCGTAGCTTACGAGGATGGAACCGGTGCTGCGAATCGCGACGCTGACGATCGGGTTCTTGAAGCGCATGCGCCAGATCGCGGGATCCTGGAGCATGTAGCGGTAGGCACGGCTTTGTCCCGGAAGCCGGTCGCTCATTTGCGAACGACAGTCGAGTTCGGTCGGGTCGATCGCGGAGGTCATGCTGAACATCGACAGGCGCGCGGCGTCATGCACAAAAGAAAAGCCAGACATGCCTAACTCCTTGCCGCGCGATCCAGCATGAAAGCTGACGCTGCATGGATAAACAGTTTCAGGGCGCTTCGCAAAGATTCCCCTCGCGCGGGCAACACGACTGGCGTCGCCGCGATGCGCCCCCGGTGATGGACAGATCCGGCAGAGCATGGACAGATCCGGCGGAAATGTGCGGCAACCTCGGCAATCCGGCTTCTCATCGGTTGCAGCGGCCATACCCTCCGACAACCGCAGCGGGCCCACTGTCCCAGGACTTTGGTTTGCCGTTTTGGCGTCTGCCGGTTGTGCGTAAGGATGTTCGATGAACGCCTGCCTTAAGGACGGAGCCGCCACACGAGGTGCGGACATCCGCATTCGCTTCGCCCGCCCGCGTGACGCACGCAGCGGTCAGCCCCTTCGGTCCCTCCCGGGAACCCGCGACGCGTGAAGAGCTTCGCGGGCCTTGGCGAGCCCCTGGATACGCAGGGTGTCGCAGAGGCTACCGATTTGCTCGGCGTCCTCCCCAGCGTCCTCTGGGCGGTGGTCACGGTCGAGACGGCGGGATGCGGCTTCCTGCGCGACCGCAGGCCCGTGGTTCTATTCGAGCGGCACGAGTTCCGTCGTCGCACAGCTGGCCGGTTCGATGCCTCGTACCCGGATATCAGCGGACCTTCGGGCAATTACGGCCCGTCTGGCGCGCATCAGCATGACCGTCTCGCCATCGCCATGGAGCGGGACCGCAGGGCCGCCATCGAAAGCGCGTCATGGGGCCTCGGCCAGGTCATGGGCTACAACGCTTCGCTCGCCGGCTACGCCGATGCGGAAGCGATGGCCAGCCAATTCTGCCGCAGCGAGAATGCGCAGCTGATCGGAATGGCGCGCTTCATCCGGTCCAGGGGCTTAGACAAGCACCTCAAACGCGAAGCCTGGGCGGATTTCGCGCGGGGTTACAACGGCCCTGCCTTCGTCATGAATCATTACGACGCCAAGCTGGCGCATCACGCGGCGCGATTTGCCTCCCGGCCGATGCCCGACCTCCTCGTGCGGTCCATCCAGTTGCTCCTCACCTATGAGGGATTCTCCCCCGGAGTCGTGGATGGCTATGCCGGGCAGCAGACGCGCCGTGCCATCGCGGCCTTCCGCGCCGCCAACCGCTTCGGCGAGGGCGAGGGCCATGACGAGGGATTGCTGGCCGAATTGCGCGGCCGATTGCCCGCCGACGCCGCAACCGTCGGGACGGTGGCGCCATGAGCGCAGAAACGTCGCACGCTCTCGCGCCCGACAATCGCCCCCACGCGGCGATGATGACCGCCATCCCCACGAATGACGACGCGCCGGGATCGATGCGCCGGATCAACCTTCACGCACGGCTCATGGAGCAATGCGAGCCGATGCTGCAGCACGTGATGGCCGTGGGCCTGCCGGTGCCGCCCAAGCTGTGCGGCCGGCGCGACGCCTGCCTCGCGCTGCCGCCCGGCGCCCCCGGCGCGGCGTATGCGCAGATCGAGGAGCTGGCCGAGATCAGCCGGCGGCTGATTGCCATCGTGGCGCCGGCGACGCCCGCCGCCATCCTGCTCTTCGCGCATGAGAAGCGGCGCCACCCGCGGCTGGGCGCCATCGGCGCGGTTCCGCTGGAGCGGCAATTCCTGGTGCTGACCGCGGTCTCGCTCGCTACCACGCTGGTAGTGAGCCTCGCATCGGACGTGAACGCCGAGAACATGGCCAAGTCGTTCCTCCAATCCGAGGGCCTGGCGCTGCTGCAGGTCGAACTGTTCCTGCTCTCGGCCGCCTCGCTCGGCAGTTGCTTCTCCATCCTGCAGAAACTCAACGTCTACATCGCCGCGGGCAATTACGATCCGAGTTACCAGGGCACCTGCTGGACCCGCTGGGTGATGGGCGTGATCTTCGGGGTGCTGCTCTCGCAACTGCTGTATTCGTGGCTTGGCGCGGTGACGCCGGGCGCGCCGGGTGGCACGGTGACCTCGCTTGCCTCGCTCGACCTCGGGCAGCCTGCATTGGCCCGTGCACCGCCTGCTGAACCGTGCCATGACCGCCGCCGAGACTTTGTTCGGCGGCACCAGATCATGAGCCCGTGCCGAAGCCGGGGCCAGGGCCAGGGCGCGTGACCCATGCCGAGGTCGCAAAGGCGATGGCTGCCTGGAAGGCGCGGGCGCTGCCGGCAATCCAGGCCTTGCAGCATGAGCAGGGCCGGGCGGCCATCCTCGTCAAGCATGCGCAGGAGCTCATTCCCACCCTCGAGATTGCGATCGGCCGGACCGAGGAGCCCGATTTCGACAAGAATCCCTCGACGCTGACGCATCTCTCGGGGCTCTTCGACCTGTCCTGGCAGATCCTCCTGCCGATGCAGCGGCAGGAGCAATTCTACCTTGATACGGCACGGGACCACGCGCATGTGCTGGAGCGGCTTCGCGACGAAGCGACGGCCGTGATGGCGGGCGCCACCGCCATCATCCCCGATCCCGCCGCGCTGGTGGCGAAGCGAAGGGAATTGTCCTCGAACAGGCGGGAGATCGAGATGCTGCTCCAAATCAATCCCAACGAACGGCGCGCAATCGACGCCTGGGAACGTGAGGACGCGGAGCTGCGCCCGAAGGAGGCCCTGCAGGCGCTGATCGAGGATTTTGCGCAGCACCTGCGGGGCGTGACCGACCTCGTGCACCTCGCGCAGTTGCAGCGCGGAACCTGGCTGAACATCGGCCAGGACCTTGCGATCGCGATGGCGCCGATGGGCAGAGGCGGCGCGGAGGCGAAGCGCAAGTGGACGCATTCGCGAACCGATGCGCGCGTCCAGCTGGCGAGCATCCGCCGGGTAGCGGAGCGCGCGGCCGCCTACGTCGCCGCCTCGGAACCGCATGGCTTCATGACGGCGTAGGGCACGCATCCGGCGCCGATTTCGAAATACGAACTCTTAAGGGAAGACACGGATATGCCGAACGAAGACGAAGCAGCGACCGTCACCGCCATCAAGGAGCAAACGAAGGCCTTCCTCAACCTCGGCTGGGTGGGGGCCATGTACTCCTATGCGCACACCATCGGCGTGTTGACCCCGCCCCCGACGCCGGCCGATCAGCCTGGGATGATCGCGGTGAATCGCCACGGCGTGCCGGTCCTGAGCGTGCCGGACTTGATGAAGCGCGCGAAGAAAAACGCCGCCCGATGGGAACCTCTGCTGGGCGAGATGCTGGACGTGGCGCGTCCGATCAAGGAGTACGCGACACTCTCTATGGTGACGGTCGAGGAACTTAGCCGGCAGAGCAAGGAGAAGCTTGCCCCCGCCGCCTGGGCCAAGCTATCGCCCGATGCGCGGCAGGCGGTGAGGGACGAGTTCCAGGAGGTGGTCGATGGACTGAAGGAGGCCGCGGAGCGCAACCACCAGCACGCGATCAGCATGCGCGACAAGGCCCTCGGCTACCGGGTGGACATCCTCGCCGACCACGATGAGTCTGCCGATGTCCAGGGCAAGTACAAGGATTGGCTAGCCGGGGAGGAGGTGACGATGGAGGCCTGGGAGGAGGCGCACAAGCTCCAGAAAGGCGATGTCGATCAGCTCATCACGAAGCTGCAGGAGGATGTCCGCAGCTTCAACGCGAAATGGGCCGGGATGACCTCGGGCGCCGTCGGCTCCAGCTTCGGGATGGTGGTGCTTCCGCCCTTCGGCACGCTCGTCTTCCTGATCGCGATGAGCGTCATGGCGGCGCAGGCGGCCGAGTTCAAACGGCAGATGGACGACTTCCAAAGCCGGGTCGAACGCGTGCAGCGGTACAATGAGGTCAAGGTTTTCTTCAAGACCATGGATTCCATGTTCCAGCTGATGCTGGAGGTGATGGACGGCGCCGCCGACGCACTGGGCAAGATCGCCGGCATGTGGACCAACATCGCCGCCGACCTCAAATCCGTGACGGGACCGACGATCGGACTGGACGGCCTCCCCGGGGCACAGGCCTGGGAATCGCCCATCAAGCTGCTCAAGAAGCTGGGTGTGGTGGCAGCCTACGAGAACCTGATCAAGGACTGCACAGCCTTCGTCAATTCCGCCTACGTCAGCGAGATCAAGACCATCAAGGCGGGGCTGCGGGCATGAGCGGCGCGTCCAACCCCCGCCAGCCCGGCATGCCGGAGGGGGTTACGCCCATCCGCGCGCGGGGGCAGGGGGGCATGCTGCTGGTTCCTTGGCAATCCGGCATGGATTCCGGCAGCGGCTATGACACGGTTACCCGAACCGTGCTCTCCTCCGCGGCGCCGGATCGTGGGACGTTGACCAGCCACGGGGCACGCGACGGCGTGCAGGGCCAATACGTGCAGGAGCGGGTGCTCCAGATCGAGAGCATCGAGAAAATGCGCGAGGTGCTTCAGCTCGGGACCGAGCTGGATTTCGGCTACGATGCGTTTTCCGCCAACAGCGTCGGCAATTTCCTCAAGACGACGCAATTCGATTCATACAACCTCTACTTCATGGTCCTCTGCTTCGTGCAGAGTACCGAATTCCGTGTTGCCGGCTTCGAAATCGCCCCGCGTTTCGACACGGACCGCTATGATGACAACAAGTTCCGTGCCGGCTTCGGTGACTACTTCGTCAGCGGCTGGGTTACCGGCGGCTATCTGATTGGGCTCGCAGAGATCAAGGCCACCTCGCAGCAGGCCCTCACGGAGATCAAGGCCGAGATCGGCGGCGGCTACAAGAGCGGCCCGCTCACCGCCAGCGGCAAGTTCGCCTCCAATTGGCAGCGATGGTCGGCGCGCACGGACCTGACCAGCCGCATCGAGGTCATCTATGCGGGGATGGAGGGTTCCGCCATCAAGTCGGTCGCGCAATCCGCAGGCCGCCCGACGCCACCGCCGGGGCCAGCTGGCGGGACTGGTTCTGGGCCGCCCGCGCCAATCGCCCCGATCGTTCTGGCCAATCGCGTTCCGATCCGCCAGGAGGATGATGACGACGGCGACGAGGACGAGGAATTCCTCGTGGATGACGAGAGCGAGGCCGCGCCAGTGCCCGTGCCCGTTAGTGGCGGGGGCGGCGCCGCGCCGCCACGCGGCAAGCCGATCGAGCAACTCGATCCGCGGTTGCAGAACAATGACCCGCTCGACTACCACAAGGTGGAGGTGACGATTGAGGGGCTGGTCAAAGCGGCCGCCGACCTGCCGCTCCATACGCCGCGGCATGGCGTGCCGCTTTACGCCATCCTGGAATCCTATTCGCCGAAATACCGGCAGTTCGGCGAACTCTCGATCGACCGCGCGGAATACGAGCGCAAGCGCGACCTGCTGAACGAGGTCTACCTCAAGGCACGGGTCGTCGCGAACGCGGTCGCCTATGCGAAGGCGACATCGAGCCAATTCACCGTCTCGGTGCAGGAACTCACCGCCATCCAGGCGCGGATGGATAAGCTGATGACGGCGTGTGACGCGGCGTGGCGCCGGCTGAAGGCGGATGCAAGCTACGAACTGCCCGCGACCATCAAGCTTCCCGCCGATGCCGAGATCCCGGGCTGGGCCGTGCAGAAGGCGGCGTTTAGCCCCTTCCTGAAGCCGCCCAACCCTGGCCTGTTCTGCAAACTGTTCGAGGAGGCGATCGACGCCGCCATCATTCATCCCAACAAGGCGGCACGGAAGGCGCTGCGCAGCCACCTCGATCTCGTGATGGAAAAAAGCCTGCAGAACTACGTGAATGCGCGGGATGCGATGACGGCCATGGCGCTCACCTTCGGCGCCGTGGATGACGACATCGCCGCGCGGGCGGAGACGCTTGCAGATCTGGCCGAGGCGATCGGCTCATCGAAGGAGAGCTGGAGCACGGCGAGCGCCGAGATCGAAGCATCCTGCCATGCCCTCGGCGGGGCACCGGGGCTGGATGATTCGGCGCTGGCGTTCCTGAAATGGGTCAATCCGCTGCTCTTCGGCCCCGACAAGGATGCCGACAAACAGCAGTATGGCTTCGCCGCCTTCTGGATCGCCCTGCACGCGGCCCTGACGGACCTGGCGGAGAAATCACGCCAATGGGGCACGGCAACCCGTTTCAGCGATGTGGTGACTACTGGCGGCAGCAAGGCGTGGTCCGACAGGGCGACGCTGTTCAAGACGCAGATCACCGCGATGGGCAGCCGCGTGCAGATCAAGCTCCAGAAAGTCTAGGCGTCTTCGAACGCAACCAGGACAGGGAAGATACCATCATGCGTTGGGTCATCGAAAGCGCCGTCAAGCCGGGTGTCAGCAGCTGTGGATGGCGGCGTTCGGTCAAGAGCAAGAAATCGGCGATGCTACTGTGGCAGGACGAGAAGAGCATTGAATTTCATGACCTCGGTGCGGTGGCGCAAACGTGGGGATTTGCTTGGATGTCGAGTGAGTCGCCGGCAACGGTGCAGTTCTTTCCGGACAGCCCGTTGCGCGACAGCCTGGCCGAGCTGAATTTCGAAGGGATCCTGGGCGCGATCCTCGCTGATATCGCCCGCGTCGTCGGCAAGAAGGGCTGCAAGATGCCATCGCAACTCAATGCGCGCGGCGCTCGATGGCCGTTGAAGGGCGGCACGCTCAAAATCTACCATCTGCGCCCGACAAGGCTGGACGATGAGGGCCACCCGGCGGGCTTCAGCAGGCTGGGCTTCCTGTTGCTGGACCCGGGGCAGAAGGAGGGCGAGGCCAAGCATTTCTATCAATGGAGCATGCTGAGGAAAGACGACACGAACCTCGACATCAACAAGCCGATCGCCGAGTGGAACATTAGCGGGGTCGAGCAGGTTCATAACAAGGTTTGGATCCTGCGAAACGCGCTCGGTCACAAAGGCGTGTTGAAGTACGAAGTTTCGAACAAGGTCGAACGATTTGACTGTATCGGATTTCTGGCAGCCAGTCTTTTCGAGGACACCACTTCGGCGGTTCTGGCGAAGCCCGAAGATATTGAAGCCATTCAGGTGGCTCGGGTGCCGAACGGGAAAAGGTATGTTCCATCCGATCCCAGGGATCCGCCAGTCGATCTCGACTCGTATCCGCAGCTCCTGAGCGATCTGACGAAAAATCGAAATGCTACGAATATGCTTGTCTGCAAGGTCGAGTTCAGAGAGATCCAGGATAATTTAAACGCCCTGATCGTCGATGCCACGCAGGGGACGTCGATCGCGACAAAGCGGAAACTTCAGGTTGTTCATCAAAAGCTATTCACACCCAAAAATTGGAAGATGCTGGGGAGAATCGCCCTGTTCGATATGCTGACAGGTAACAAGGACCGCATCCAGTCCGTATATTTCAATAAAAAATTGGGTATGAAGCTGAACAACTTTGATTTTGATGCAACCGGATTACCGATTGCTTTGGACAATTTCGACCCGAATGGTCATGTCAACACCGATGTCTGGCCAAATGAACTGATCATTCTCAACCAGGCGTCGTTGGATAAATACGCGCGGGATTTCCTGAATGAGCTCGCCGAATTGACGCACGGCGCCGCCTATATCGAGGCCACGCGACTGCGGCAAAGCCTCGAACTAGCCTTCATCGACGGAATCAAGGCCGGCAAGGCCATCCTTGTCGAGTTCCTGAAGCCGCATGGGCGCAGCTTACAGGAAAAATGGGGCAAGACCGGCGTCGAATATCACCGGCGCGCGGTCAAGCTTCGGGATCAGTGCACTTGGCTGTAGCGGCCGGGGGTTTTCGTGGTTTGGACGCCTCTGGAAACCTCGGGTGTCGCTGCGCCTAAAGTGATTCGGTTTGGTGTGGGCGGGGCGGAGCACGACGCGGATTTCATCAGGGCAGTCTGGGTTCTGGGACGTGCAGGCTGGCCGATCCGTTTCGGTGACCCGCAGGGCGTCGGTTCTGCGGGTCTCGATTGCGCGCTTTAACTATGATGGCACTGGCCCTCGCGCCGCAGGTGCCCAAACTCAGCGGATCGCAGGTAGGGCAAGGGCAGTTTGTTGCTCTTTTTCGTCGGCGCCAGTTCCCAGAGATGGTTTTATTATCTTGGTGTCGGTTGCGATGGGGACCCGGACCCATAAGTGCGGGGACCGTCGGAGACGCTTCACGAGGGGCAGATCGAGGGTGATGGTGAGGATGGCGGCGATCCCGCTGGTGCCCACCAGGCCGGCCGTCATAGGGTCGGCCGCATGATTGGAGGCGGGTGCGGAGGCGATCGCGCCGCAGTCGCTATCCGCCTCACGGCACCCGCCGCTTCGCCACCCCCACCGACAAGGTCACCGCCGCAAGATCAAACGTCGCCCCCGAGATGTTCCGCGCCATCACCCGCACTGTGTTGTTCGACCAAACCGCGGCGTCGAGCTCGATGAACCGCGTGGACGACACCAGCGACGCCTGCGCCAAGTCGCCTGCCCGTGCCCCGTTCACCGTGACATCGAGGAGCGACGTCGCCCCCGGCGCCAAGCTCGGCAGGTCCCAGGACACCTCCGCGGCAAGCTCGCGCCGCCCCGAGCCGAACAGTGCCCCCGTCAGCAGTGGCGTGCCGTTCAACACGGCCGGTGCCGCCTCCGGCAGCCCGTAGAGCCGGAGCGATTGCAGGTCGATCGGCCCATCGAAGCCGATCACCCCCACCTGCGCATAGGCCACGGACGCGCCGACGCGGATGGTCTGCCGCCGGTTGAAGTTCGCATCGTCCATCGACGCACCGGCGTTCCACCCCTTCGCCGGCCCGTTCCACTGCATGGTGGTAATGGAGGCGAGCACGTCGCCCGCGATGTCCTCCCGGACATTCCCCGCCCCATCGAACACGCGCACGAACAGCCGTCCGCCCGACGCGCCCACCGTCAGCCAATGCGCCAGCGCAAACTCCTTCGCCTGGGATGTGTCCAGCATCCACCCCAGCCCGCGGTTTGCCGCCAGCGTCACCGCGCGATCGGTCGGCGTGAGGTCGGTCAGCCCGTTGAAACAGAAATCCGCCATGAAGGTCGCGGTGCTGGTGGAGGTGGCGATGGTGATCAGCCCCTCCACACCGACCTCGGTCGCCGACTGCCGGAACGCCGCCGTGCGCGTGCTCGGCACGCCGGCCAGGAACCGCTGGAGGCGCGATGCCGGCGCGCGGTGCCGGTTGATCACCGCATTGCCGCAACGGTTCGCCGTTGCCGTGTAGTCGATGCCCACCAGGTAGGTGTTGGTCCAGGCGATGTCGTACTCGCAATCCTGCGCCCCGGCGGTGTGGCGCGCTGCCAGCGGCGAGCAGGCCTCCATGCGCATGTTGCGCGCAATGATGGCGCTTCCCGAGGTCTGGTTCAGGAAGGGGATGGCGATATTGCTGCCGGCCTGACGCAGCTCGAAGTTTGGCGCGTCAAAGACGTGGCGGTTGTGGTTCGAGTAGGCGCCGGCCTCATTCCCGAAGCGCACCCCAAAGCGGTCCTGGGCTGCGTTCACTCCAGTCGCATGGGCGAAGTGGCCGCCATAGTAGCGAATGGACGTGTTCCAGCCCGTGGCGGTGGCGCACCAGATATCGAGGCCGATGCGGTTGTTCACGATGCGGCCCAGCGTGAAGGTGCTGTCCTCCACCCCGCGGCCATCGCCCAGCGTGCGCATGCCGATGCAAAAACCTTCCACCCGGCGCAGCTCGATCTGGCTCGCATCGACGTTGCGCACGGTGATGCCGATATCCGCCTCGGAGGACCAGTCGGAGATGGTCTGTCGGATCACGTTCAGCCCGGAGTAGAGTTTTTCGGCATTGCGGATGGTGCCACCATCGCCCAGCACCAGCACGGAGGTGGGTGCGGTGCCGGTGTAGCGGATGGTGCCCTGCATGATCAGGCCACGAGCCCCACCTGGCAGGGTTACGGTGCCGGAGACGTTCCAGGTGCCGGGCGGGATCATCGCAAACTTCTGGTCTGCCGCCGCGCGATCGAAGCAGGACTGGATGGCGGTGCGATCATCGGCCACGCCATCGCCGAGCCCACCGAAGTCGTTTGGCAGCACGGCCTCGCGGTCGCGCAGGTACTTCGCGAAGTCGGTCTTGTTGAG
>JBBQOT010000036.1:0-11139 GCA_038331165.1 Acetobacterales bacterium | reverse complement strand
GACCGCGACCGTCTTCTCGGCGTAGCTCGCCGTGTCGATGCCGCCTGCGCCGTCCAGCGTGTCGGCACCCTCTCGGCCGATCAGAAGATTGGCCAGGCTGTCGCCGGTCAGCGTGTCTGCGCCCTTGCCGCCGATGATGTTCTCGACGTTGCGCAACGTATCCTCGGCGATCCCGCCGACCGTTGCGGTGGCGTTGGTCGCGCCGTTTAGCGTCAGGACGACGGACACAATCTTCTCAGCGTAGCTCGCCGTGTCGATGCCGCCGCCGCCATCCAGCACGTCGTTGCCGGCCAGGCCGGCGAGCGTGTCGTCGCCCAGCCCGCCGCTCAGGGCGTTGGCGGCGGCGTCGCCGGTGAGGCTGTCGGCCGCCGAGCCGCCGATGATGTTCTCGACGTTGCGCAACGTGTCTTCGACGATCCCGCCCACCGACACCGTGGCGTTGGTTGCGGTGTTCAGCGTCAGTACAACCGACATATTCCGTTCCGCGTAGCTCGCGGTGTCGATGCCGGCACCGCCGTCGAGCACATCGTTGCCGCCCAGGCCGATCAGGGTGTCGTTGCCGGCCCCGCCTTCGAGTGTATTGGCCAGCGCGTCGCCGGTCAGCGCATCGTCGCCGGCGCCGCCGCGGATATTCTCAATGCCGCTGACCGTGTCCTCAGCGATGCCACCGACCTTGACGGTGGCGGCGGTGTCGCCATTCAGGGTGACCTGGACCGTGACCAGCTTGTCCGAGTAGTCGGCCGTGTCGCTGCCGGCGCCACCCGTCAGCGCGTCGGCACCGCCGCCGCCACGCAGCGTGTCGTTGCCTAGATCGCCGTTCAGGATGTTGGCGCCGGCGTCGCCGGTGAGGATGTCGTTGCTGGCGCCGCCTGTGACGTTCTCGATGTTGCGGATGGTGTCGGTGACGAAGCCGCCGATGGTGACGGTCGCGGCAACGGCACCGTTGAGGGTGGCCACAACCGGCCCGGATGCATCGCTGTAGACAACCGTGTCAGTGCCGGCGCCGCCGTCGATAACGTCCTTGCCGGCGAAGCCCGCCAGCGTATCGCCAAAGCCCGATCCTAGGATGGTGTCGTTGCCCCCCAGCACCGGCGCCCACGCCGCGGGGGGCGCGGCCGTGGAAAGCTGAATGGCGGCTCCCAGCGTCATTGCCAGCCCGGTCAGGGTCCGCGTCGCAGTGCCGGACACAAGGTAGCTGAGGCTGGTGATGATCCCGGATGATGGCAGGCCGGCGGTGAGTGTGAAGGTACCGGATACGTCGAGCGACTCGCTGTTCGGCAACGTGATGCGAAACCCGCCAGCAAGCGCCGTGAAGGTCGCTGCGGAAAGCTTGTTGAACCCTGCGAGCGGGTTTTCGGTGGTGACGTTGATCGCGGTTGCCGCTGAGAATATCGTCATTTCAACAATTGTCCGGCCCAAGACGAAGGGCCGCACAGTCGCAAAATACTGTTACGGCGAGCTTACTGCTTCTCGGCACCCGGTGTGGCGCCATGGGGTTGCAGGCGCTTCTGGCTGTGCCGGTGGCAGGGGCGATGGCCGCCAGGGCGGCTCATCCGGTGAAACCCGCGTAAAGTGTTTGACACGCGGGGGGGTGGGAGTAGGGTTTCTAGCCAGCGCTTTGGATGCTGATCGGCTACCGGAAGGGTGGATGAATGGTGTGTTCGCCTGCGACCGTGTCCCCGGAGATTGGCGCCGCACTGGGGCTTTTGGGTGCGTGGATCGCGGCGGAGATCGCGGCGAAGGCGGCGCCGGGCCTGTCGGTGGCCGTCGTGCATGGGCAACAGACGATCTGGTCGGCCGGGTTCGGCGTGGCCGACCTGGTAACCAGTGCGCCGGCCACGCCGGATACCGTCTATGCCGTCGGCTCGATCACCAAGCTGTTCACAGCGACCTTGCTGATGCAGTTGCGCGACGCAGGTAAACTGCGGCTGGACGATCCGGTGCAGGAGATCGTGCCCGAGGTGCCGGTGCCGCGGCGCCACGCCGGGCATCCGCCGATCACGCTGCGCCATTTGGTGACGCACACCTCCGGCCTGGCGAAGGATTCACCCGTCGGCTACTGGGATTCCGTGGATTTCCCGCCGGTTGAACGCCTGATGGCCGAGTTGGTGCGTACCGAGCAGCCCTATCCCCCGGGGGTGCAGTGGAAATACTCCAACCTCGCCATCGCTCTGCTTGGGCATGCGCTGTCGCGCATCACCGGCGAGGCGTGGGAGGACAGTATTGCGTCGCGGGTCATGGCGAAGCTGGGCATGACTGCCAGCGCGCCGAAGCTGACGGGTCAGCAGCGGGCGCAGCTTGCGACCGGCTATGCGCGCGCGCCGGACGGCTGGCCGCCGCAGGTGCTGGCGCACCAGGACCTTGGCGGGATCAGCGCCGGCGGGTCGATGCATGCAACCGCGCCTGACATGGCGAAGTTCATCGCCGC
The DNA here is from genome assembly GCA_038331165.1 of Acetobacterales bacterium. Taxonomy (GTDB): domain Bacteria; phylum Pseudomonadota; class Alphaproteobacteria; order Acetobacterales; family Acetobacteraceae; genus CAMDGX01. The sequence continues at coordinate 8,711 of JBBQOT010000036.1, read as the reverse complement.
CCAGTTCGGCGACGCCTCGCCGGTGCTCGCCGGGGCGAGCGTGGCCGAGATGCACCGCCCGGTCTGGGTCGCGCCGGACTGGAGCTGGGGGCAGGGGATTGGTTGGCGCATCCGCCGCTCCTCCACCGGCGACACCCGCGTGGAGCATGGCGGCGGGGTGCACGGCTTCACCTGCCGCGTGCTGGTTTCAGTGCCGGACCAGCTGGGCGTGGCGGTGTTCACCAACGGCAGCGACGGCAATGTGGGCGTCAACCTGACCAACCATGCGCTCGACCTGCTGGTACCGGTGGTACGGCGCATTGCCGCCCGCGCGGTGGTGCGGCCGGCGCCGATGCCGGCGGACTGGGACCGCTATCTCGGCCGCTACCGGTGGGTGCTGGGCGACATGGAGATCGTGCGGCGCGACGGCCAACTGGTGATGTTGGCGCCGGATGGTGACGGCACCGAAGTGGTGTCGCTGGTGCCCGAGGGCACGCACGCGTTCCGGCTGCTGGGCAGCCAAGTGCGTGGTGAGCTGTTGCGCTTCATGCCCGATGCCTACGGCGTCATCGCGCGCGCCTGGGCGGGGCCGCATCCGTACGACCGGATCTGACGAAAATGCGTGATTTCGCCTTGAACGTTCGCTGACCGACGACGACCGTATCCGCCACAGGAGGCTGCCATGACCGAGGTTGTACATTCCCGCCGCGTTCCCCGACGCAGCCTGTTGAAGGCCGCCGCCGCGCTGACCGGGGCCGCCGCCCTGCCGGCGGTGCCAGGGGTGGTGAGCGAGGCGGTGGCGCAGGAAGCGCCGGTAAAGGGCGGCGTGCTGCGCTACGGGTTGTCGGTAGAACCGCAGCGGATGAACCAGCTCAACACCACCTGGATGACGGATGCGACACAGCACATCTACGACCGGCTGGTGACGCGGTCCCCCGAAGGTGAATACGTGCCACATCTGGCGACTTGGACCACCTCGGCCGACGGGCTGGAGTGGCAGTTCAAGTTAAAGCCGGGAATCAAGTTCCATAACGGCGACCCGGTCACCTCCGAGGCGGTGCGCTGGTGGTTCGAGCAGGCGCGCGACCCCAAGGGGTTCTTCGGCTTCAAGGGCTCTTACTCTGCGGTCGAAAGCGTCGCCGTGGTGGACGAGCTGACGACCTCGGTGAAGCTCAAGCAGCCGGACCCGAACCTGCCGTTCATTCTTTACACGGTCTATTCGAGCATCCACAACCCGAAGACCTACGAGAAGCTGGGCAAGGATGCCTATGGCGTGAACGGGGTGGACGGCACCGGGGCGTTCAAGCTGAAGGAGTTCACGCCGGGCGACAAGCTGGTGATCGAACGCAGCGACGCCTATGCCTGGGCGCCGGGCTTCGCGAAGAATCAGGGCTCGCCGCACCTGGATGGCATCGTCTATCGCCACTTCGCCGACGCGGCATCGGCGACCGCGGCGATTGAGGCCGGCGACATGGACATCATCGTCCAGCCGACGCTGGCCGATGTCGATCGCCTGCGCCAGAACCCCAACCTGACCGTTATCACCAAGCCGATGCCGGCGGCGCGGACGATCTATTTCAATTCCGAGGTCGCACCCTGGAGCGACAAGCGGGTGCGCCAGGCGATGGCGCATGCGATCCAGCGCAAGCCGATCATCGACCGCCTGCTGTTCGGCCAGGGAGTGGAGGCGTACAGCCTGGTGCCGCCGACCTTCAAGGAGCAATATCTGCCGGAGACCGCCACCTACTTCCCCTTCAGCATCGCCCGCGCCAAGGCGCTGCTGGCCGAGGCCGGGCTGAAGGACAGCGACGGCGACGGCTTCGTGGAGTTCGAGGGCAAGCCGTGGGAGCCCGAGATGGTGGTGATCGCGCTGTCGGAAATCACTCAACTCGCCCAGGTGATCCAGGCCTCGGCGGCGCGGATCGGCATCAAGCTGAAGATCTTGCAGCTTGACGGGCAATCGCTATCGGCGCGCACCCTGGCGGGGAATTTCGGCATCCTGACCGGCTTCTATCTGTGGGACGGCCCGGACACGATCATGGATTGGTGGCTGCACTCGGGGAATATCCCCGCCACCAACCGCGCGCGCGTGCGCGACCCCGAGATGGACGCGATCATCGGCCGCATGCGTGCCTCGACCACGCTGCCGGAGCGGCAGGTGCATATCAAGGCGATGCAGAAGCTGCTGCATGGCGACCTGTGCTCGATCATCCCGGTGTATCATCCGCTCGATATCTACGTGATGAGCAAGAAAGTGCGCGGCTATGCGCCGAACGCGGCCAGCCTTTATCCGCGCATGCACGATGTGTGGCTGGCGAAGTCGTAAACCCGTGACAGGCCGGGCTTTGCGTTGATGCTGCGCTACGTGCTGCGGCGCCTGGCGCTGCTGGTGCCGATGGCGTTCATTATCTCTATCGTCGTGTTCGCGGCGATGCGGGCGATCCCGGTGGACCCCGGCGAACTGGTGCTGGGGCCCTGGGCGACCGCCGAGCAGCGCGAGTTGGCGCGGCAGAAGCTGGGCCTGGATCAGCCAATCGCGGTGCAGTACGTGCGCTATATGAAACAGGCGCTGCAGGGCGACCTGGGGCGCTCCATCAAGTCGGGCAAGGAGGTATCGGCGCTAATCCGCGACACCGTGCCGAACACGCTGCTGCTGGGCGTTACGGCGCTGCTGTTGGCATACTGCATCGCCATTCCGCTGGGGGTGGTCGCCGCGGTGCGGCAGAACACGCTGGTCGACCAGGGTGCGATGGGCTTCGCGCTGATCGGCATCAGCATCCCGAATTTCTGGCTCGGGCTGCTTCTGGTGCTGGTGTTCGCGGTGAACCTGCGCTGGCTGCCGGCCACCGGCAGCGGCACGGTGGCACATCTGGTGTTGCCGGCGGTCACTCTGGGGCTGCAATACACCGCGATCGTGGCACGCATGACGCGGTCTTCGGTGCTGGAGGTGCTGCGGCAGGATTTCGTGCGCACGCTGCGGGCCAAGGGGCTGCGCCCGGGTCGCATCATCTACCTGCACGCGCTGAAGAACGCGGTAATTCCAGTGATCTCGCTGTTGGGCCTGCATATCGGCGGCGTGGTCGGCGGTGCGGTGATCGTGGAGACGATCTTCGCCTGGCCCGGCATGGGTGCCCTGCTGGTGAACTCGATCATCGCCCGAGACTATCCGATCGTGCAGGCAGTGCTGACCCTGCTGGGCGTGGCGGTGCTGCTGGCCAATCTTCTGGCCGACGTGCTGTACGCCGCGGCCGACCGTCGTATCAAGTATTAAGGCGGATCAAGAACGGATGGATGCCCCTCCCGAACCCGTCACCTGGAACGCCGAGGCGATCGGCGCCCCGTTTTCGCCCTGGCGCGATTTCTTGTCGCGCTTTGCCGCCAACCGTTCCGCCATGGTCGGTTTCGTCATCGTGCTCACCTTGTGCGTGGTGGCGATCTTCGCGCCGTGGATCGCGCTGCATCCAATCGCCGAGCAGGACCTGATGGTGTCGCTGGAGCCGCCGCTGACCGACGAGTACCCGATGGGCACCGACCAGTTCGGCCGCGACATCTTCAGCCGGCTGGTGTTCGGTGCACGGGTGTCGCTGCAGGTCGGCGGCATCGTCACCACCGTGTCGATGCTGATCGGCATCACCATCGGCTGCCTGGCCGGCTACCACGGCGGGCGGGTGGATGCGGTGCTGTCGAACCTGATCAATCTGGTCTACGGCTTTCCGCTGATCCTGGTGGCGCTGCTGTTCGTCGCCGTCATGGGCCCGGGGTTGGGCGGGGCCATGATCGCCACCGGGCTGGTGACCTGGGCCGGCTTTGCGCGGATCGTGCGCGGCGAGGTGATCGCGCTGCGCAACCGCGAATTCGTGCTGGCGGCGCGCGCGCTGGGGCGCGGCAATGCCTGGATCATCGTGCGCCACATCCTGCCGAACATCATCGGCCCCGTGCTGGTCATCGCCAGCTTCACCATGGCGGTGGCGGTGATCATCGAGACCTCGCTGTCGTTCCTGGGACTGGGGGCGCAGCCGCCGACGCCGAGCTGGGGGTCGATGCTGAACGAAGGGCGCAGCGTGATCTATCGGGCGTGGTGGCTGGCGACCTTCCCGGGCATCGCAATTGCGACGCTGGTGTTGGGATTCAATCTGCTCGGCGATGGGTTGCGCGACGTTCTCGATCCGCGCATGAGGACCTAGGCGATGCGGAGGCTAGGGGCTTCGCCGAGCAGGGGGCCGAGCCCCCAGCACCCTCATGCGATCAGTTCGGATCATGCCTTGCGAGCGTCGGCTTGATGGCCCGACCCGTCCTGGAGGTGCGCGACCTGCGCGTCGCGCTACACACCCGACGCGGGGTGATCCATGCGGTCGACGGCGTGTCGCTGCATATCGGCCCCGGCGAGACGCTGGCGCTGGTGGGCGAGAGCGGCTGCGGCAAGACGATGACGGCGTTGTCGGTGATCGGGCTGATCCCGCGCCCGCCAGGGCTGATCGAACGCGGACAGGTGCTGCTGAACGGCGACGACCTGGTGCCAAAAAGCGACGAGGAGATGCGAAAGCTGCGCGGCGACCGCCTGGGCATGGTGTTCCAGGAGCCGATGACCTCGCTCGACCCGGTGTTCACCATCGGCACCCAACTGGTCGAGACGCTGCTGGCGCATCGTGACATAAGCCGCGCCGACGCGCGGGCGCAGGCGGTGGCGATGCTCAAGCGCGTGCAAATCCCCGAGGCCGATCGCCGCATGGACAACTACCCACACGAGATGAGTGGGGGAATGCGCCAACGGGTCATGATCGCGATGGCCTTGCTCTGCCGGCCCGATTTGCTGATCGCCGACGAGCCGACCACCGCACTCGATGTCACCACGCAGGCGCAGATATTGGAACTGCTGCGCGAGTTGCGCGGCGAATTCGGCATGGCCGTGCTGCTGATCACCCACGCCTTGGGCGTGGTCGCCGAGATGGCCGACCGGGTGGCGGTGATGTACGCCGGCCGCGTGGTGGAAACCGCCTCGGTCGAGGATGTTTTCGAAAATCCGCGCCACCCGTACACGCGCGGTTTGCTGGGGTCGATCCCGGATCTCGCTGAGGGCGGCTCGCGCCTGGTCACCATACCGGGCACCGTGCCGAACCTGCTGCACAAGCCGCCGGGCTGCTGCTTCTGGCCGCGCTGCCCGATCGCCGAGGCGCGCTGCCGCGAGGGCGAGCCGCCGCTGGTCGAACTGGTGCCTGGCCACCAGGCCGCCTGCTGGAAGGCGGCGGCATGAGTGCGCTGGTTGAAGTCGAAGGCCTGACCAAGCATTTCCCGGTCGGCACCGTGCTGTGGGGCTCGCCCAAGCGGGTGGTGCACGCAGTCGACGACGTGACGCTGGACATCCGCCCCGGCGAAACTCTAGGCCTGGTGGGCGAGACCGGCAGCGGAAAATCGACCCTGGGCCGCACCATCCTGCACCTCAACGCACCGACCGCGGGCGTGGTGCGCTATCGCGGCGAGGATGTCGGCGGCTTCGACCGCGCGGCGATGCAGCGCTTCCGCAGCCGCGCGCAGATCGTGTTCCAGGACCCCTATTCGTCGTTTGATCCGCGCATGACGATCCAGGACATCATTGCCGAGGGGATGGTGCATGGCGAACACCGCACCCGCGCGGCCCGGGCGGCGCGGGTGGGCGCGTTGTTGCGCACCGTCGGGCTGGGGCAGGTCTACCCCGACGGCTATCCGCACCAGTTCAGCGGCGGCCAACGCCAGCGCATCGGCATCGCCCGTGCCCTGGCGGTCGATCCGGAGTTCATCGTGCTCGACGAGCCGGTATCGGCGCTGGACGTTTCGGTGCAGTCGCAGGTGTTGAACCTGCTGGCCGATTTGCGCGGGCAGTTCGGCCTGACCTATCTGTTCATCAGCCACGACCTCAGCGTGGTGCGGCATCTGTGTACTCGGGTGGCGGTGATGTATCTCGGGCAGATCGTCGAGCTTGCCGACACGCGGGCGCTGTTTGCGGCACCCCGTCACCCTTATACCGCCGTGCTGCTGGCCGCCCTGCCGATTGCCGACCCGCGCCAGCGCAACCGCCCGCGCCAAGTGCTGCAGGGCGAGGTGCCGAGCCCGATCAACCCGCCGCCAGGTTGCCGCTTCCATACCCGCTGCCCACGGGCAACGGCGCTATGCCGGGAGCAGGAGCCGAAGCTGGTGGGCGATGCCGTGCACAGCGTCGCGTGTCATCACGCGTGATGGCGGCCTCGGCGCCGAGCATCAAAGGTTGGCGATATAGGCATAGGTGTTCGCGCCGCCGGTCGACCCGGTGAGGAACGCGAATCCCTGTGCGGTGGCGAGGTCGACGCCGGCAAAGGTGATCGAGGCGTCGTACGCGCCAGAACCGCCGTTGAGCCGGGCATGGATGGTGGCGCCGGTGAACCCTGGCGCACCGCCGCTGGCAAACCAGTCGTACGAGGTGACGCCGTCCTTCCAGCCCCAGAAGGTCACGGCATCGCCCTTGTGGAAATTCACCACCGTGCCCCAACTCACGCCGCCGCCGCGCGCGTCGAGGAAGAAGGTGTCGGCGCCGGTGGGGTCCGTGCCGCCGACCAGGAAATTGGAACCGATGCCGCCGTCGATCACGTTCTGCCCCGACAGCACCTGAAGCGCATTTCCGCCGACGGCGCCGCCGCCATGCAGGAACACATTGGGGATGCCGGCGGCAACGCTGACCGGATGGCCGGTCGGGTTGATGAACTGGCGCTGGAGGTAGCCGACCGCACCCGCGTAGAAATCGCCACCGACGACCATATTGGTGTTGGTTTGTGTGTCGGTCATCGCGATCGGCGCGGCGGTGGCCCGGAGCATCGTGCCGCCGGTGCTGTCCGCGTCGAGATAGAAGTTTCTGGCCGTGAAGGTGACGCCGGCGGAAGGGGTCGCCGACGGGGCGCCGAGGACCGTGCCGTTCTTCAGGATGTGCAGGGTATTGCCGGAGTAGGTGAACGAGATGCCGGCCGGCGCGAACGGTAGATCGCGGATGTTGATGGCGGATGACGGGCCGAAATCGCTGAACGCGACGCTGCCAAGGCTTTGCAGGGTTTCCACCGCCGTGGTGAAACTGGGCGTGGTCAACCGGTAGGACTGACTGATGCGCGCCAGTGAAGCCGCGTTTTCGGTGGCCTGGGCGTCGGTGAGCGATAGCGCCAGCGGTGCGGCATCGAGCATGTCGATCGCGCCGAGATGGCCGCGCCGCGCCAGTGCGGTAAGCTCGTCCAGAGAGGCAAGAATATCCTGCCGTGTCGCACCGACCGTAACGCTACCGGACAGGTGACCCAGGGCGGCGCCATCCTCGGCGACGATGGCGGCTGCGGCAGTAGCGGTGAGCCGCCCGGTGGCAACCAGGCTCCATGTTGGATTGGTGATGGCCTGGAGGATGTTGGTGCGGAAAATGGCACTGCCTAACGTGGTGCCGGGGATTGCCAGTACCGGGCTGTCCCCGGCCAGGGTGATCGGATAGGCGCGGGCATCCTGTGCCGCCCAGGTATCGAGCGCCGCGGTGATGCTGCTTGTGCTGACCACCAGGTTCGGCGCCGGGTCGGTGAACTGCAGCCGTCCGAGCCGCTCGGTGGCCGCCAGCGCCTGGATCTGCGCCAGGCCCGCCATCACGTTGGCGGCGCTGTCGGCAACAGTAAAGCTGCTGAAGCCGGGCGCCAGCGTGGCCGTAGCGATATCGCCGACCGCGATGATCTGCGACAGCCGGGTGGGCGTGGCGATCAATGGCAGCATGGCCAGGCCGGTGGCGCTGTCCGTGGCGGCGAGCGACAGTGTTTGTGCGCCGCCTCCGAGTTCAATCGCGGCCACCGCGCCGGCACCGATCAGGATGCCGAGGTCGCCCATGCGGCCGGCGAAGCCGGCGGGCGAATCGCGCACGGTCAGTCCGTTGGCGGCCAGGTGGCCGGTGACCGACGCGCCGGCAGCGACCAGGGCGGAGGCGCCGGCGGCGGTTATCGGGCCGTTGACCGCGAGCGCGTATGGCGAGGTGATGCTGTCCAGCAGCGTGCCGATGGTGCTGCCGACCTGCCAATGCTGCAGCGTGAGGGTCGGCGTGCCGGCGCCGATCAGGCCGATGCTGTAGCTGTTGCTGATCCGCAGCAGAGCGTCGGCATTGGTGCCGACCTCGTCGGCGGTCAGGCTGAGGGCGAAGGCAGCGCCGCCGGCCACGGTGATGCTGGCGAGCCGGCCGTTGACCGCAAGGGGCTGGAGGGTCGACAGGTTCGCCTGCACGTTTGCAGCACTGTCGGTGACGGTCAGGGCGGCGAAAATGCCGGTCTGGGCGCTCGCAGCGCCGGCCGCGGTGGTGTTCTGGGTCAGCCGGTACGGGCTGGTGATGGCGGCAAGGGCGGCCGGCGCCGCTGCCGCCTGGGCGGGTGTGAGTACCAGGGCGGGGTGGCCATCCAGCAGGGTGATGCCGGCGACGCGGCCCTGTGCGGCAAGCGTCTGCAAGGCCGGCAGGTTCGCCGCGACGCCGCCGCTGGTGTCGACGATGGCCAGGGTTCCGGTCACCGATGCCGCGACGTTGCTGGCGACCAGCAATGAAGCGGCGGCGGCACTGAGGGTACCGGTGATCGCCAGCTTGTAGGCACCGGCGATGCGGGTGAGCACCGTGACACCGGCGGCGGAAACCTGCCAGCTGGACAAGGCGACGGTTGGGGTTCCACCACCCGTCAGAGTCCGTCCGGAAACTATATTAATGATTGCATAGTCTCCTGGTCATCATC
>JBBQOT010000035.1:0-11281 GCA_038331165.1 Acetobacterales bacterium | reverse complement strand
CGTTGAGCACCGCCACCGTCAGGTCCTGGATGTGGAAGCGCTGCCAGCCCAGAACGAGATCGCGCGCCGCTTCGTGATCCAGGTGCACTCGGCCGGTCGGTCGGATCGCCTGGACGTAGAATTCCTGCAGGACCTGCACCGAGAGGCACCAGTCGGACCGGTCGAGCAAGGCCAGCGCGATCGTGCGCTTCGTGGCCTCGCGCGGGTCGGTGCTGATGGAATAAAGCAGGATATTGGTGTCGAGAAACGCCGCCCCGCTCACGGTTTGCGATCGTAGAGCTGGTCACGCGGCAGGCGGTCGGCTGCCGCGAACCCGGCAGGCACGCGCGTGCGCGCCGCCTGCTCCAGTTTGCGCAGCCGTTCGAAGCGCTGCTGCGCGGTTTCCTCGCCGCCGATGCTGTTGAGGAAGTCACGCACCAGGGCCGACACCGACGTATCCCGCTCCGCGGCCTTGATGCGGGCGCGTCGATAGGTCTCATCGTCCACGGAAACTGTGATGTTCCTCATGGTTTCACGCTATCACAGATTTTTTATACGCTCCATATGCATCCCTTCCGGCGGGCGCAGGACCGCGCTATCTATGGGCCATGAAAGGAACATTACCAGAACCCGTTGCCGGCTGGTTCGCCGCGCGCGGCTGGGTGCCGCGGCCGCACCAGCGCGCGGTGCTTGCTGCTGCGCGCGCCGGTGAAAGCGTGTTGCTGACCGCGCCGACCGGCGGCGGCAAGACGCTGGCCGGCTTCCTGCCCAGCCTGGTGGACCTGCATGAAAACCCCAGTGCCGGGCTGCACACGCTCTATGTCAGCCCGCTGAAGGCGCTGGCCGCCGATATCGCCCGCAACCTTACGGCGCCGGTCGAACAGATGGGCCTGGCCGTCACCATCGACACCCGCACTGGCGACACCTCGACGGCCAAGCGCCGCCAACAGAAGGCGGCGCCGCCGAACCTGTTGCTGACGACACCCGAGAGCCTCGCCGTGCTGATTTCCCAGCCCGAGGCCACGGCGTTCTTCGCCACCTTGCGCGCGGTGGTGATCGACGAGGTCCATGCGCTGGCCGGCACCAAGCGTGGCGATCAGCTTGCGCTTTGCCTGGCGCGCCTGTCGGCAAGCGCGCCGGGCCTGCGCCGCATCGGGCTGTCGGCCACCGCCGCCCACCCCGATGCACTCGCCGCGTTTGTTTCGGCCGACGGGCATGGCGCCGGGGTAAGGCGCATCGATGTCATCGGTGGCGCGCCGCCGGCCATCGAGGTGATGCTGCCTGAGGGCCGGCTGCCGTGGTCGGGCCATATGGGGCTGGCCAGCGCGCCGATGATCCTTCGGCGCATCCGCGATGCCGGCATGACCATCGTGTTCGTCAACACCCGTGCCCAGGCCGAGCTGATGTTCCAGGAATTGTGGAAGCTCAACACCGACACGTTGCCGATTGCCATCCACCACGGTTCGCTGGAACCGGAGCAACGCAGCAAGGTGGAAGCCGCGATGGCCTCGGGCAGGCTGCGCGCGGTGGTTGCCACTTCCTCGCTTGATCTCGGCATCGACTGGGGCGGCGTGGACCAGGTGTTGCAGGTGGGCGCGCCGAAGGGTGTATCGCGGCTGTTGCAGCGCGTTGGTCGCGCCAATCACCGCATGGACGAGGCCAGTCGCGCCATCCTGGTGCCCGCCAACCGCTTCGAGGTGCTGGAATGCGAGGCTGCCATTCTTGGCGTTGCGGCGCACGAGCTCGACGGTGATCCGCCGCGGCCGGGCGGGCTCGATGTGCTCGCACAACACATTTTAGGGGTGGCATGCGCGGCGGCGTTCCAGCCCGACGCGCTGTACGCCGAAATCCGCCGGGCCGCGCCCTATGCCACGCTGTCCCGTCAGGATTTCGACGACGTGCTGGAGTTCGTCGAGAATGGCGGCTACTCGCTCCAGGCCTATCACCAGTTCCGAAAACTGTTCCGCGACAGCGAGGGCAATTGCCAGGTGATGGGCGAGCGCGTTGCCCGCCAGCACCGCATGAACATCGGCACCATCGTGGAGGAGCCGATGATCAAGGTGAAGCTCGGCGGGGCCAAAGGCGGCAGGGGCGGCGGCGGCACACTGGGCGAGGTGGAGGAGTATTTCATCTACGGCCTGTCGGATGGCGACACCTTCATGTTCGCCGGCCGACTGCTGCGCTTCCTGCGCCTGCGCGAAACCTGGGCCGAGGTGGCCGATGGCGGCACCGGCGACCCCAAGGTTCCCGCCTATGCCGGTGCACGCATGCCGCTGACCACCAACCTGGCCGCGCGGGTGCGGGCCATGCTGCACGACCCCAGCACTTGGCCCGCCTTCCCCGAGCCGGTGCGCGAATGGCTGGGCCTGCAGAAATCCCTCTCCCGCCTGCCCGGCGCCACCGACCTGCTGATCGAGACGTTTCCCCGTGGCGACGTGCATTTTCTGGTGGCGTATTGCTTCGAGGGGCGCAACGCCCACCAGACGCTGGGGATGCTGCTGACCCGCCGCATGCAGCGCGCCGGGTTCCAGCCTTTGGGCTTCGTCGCCACCGACTATGTGCTCGCCACCTGGTCGGCCCAGCCGCCCACCGACGTCGCCCGCCTGTTCGACGAAGACATGCTGGGCGACGACCTGGAAGCCTGGCTGGCCGAAAGCTCGATGCTGCGCCGGACCTTTCGCACTGTCGCGGTTATCGCCGGGCTGATCGAGCGCCACCACCCCGGCGCTGACAAATCGCGCCGCCAAGTGACGGTGAATAGCGACCTGATCTACAACGTGCTGCGCCGCCACCAGCCCGACCACGTGCTGCTGCGCGCCACCCGCGCCGACGCCGCCGGCGGCCTCACCGACCTGTCGCGCATCGCCGCCTTCCTGGCCCGCATCAAGGGAAAGGTACGGCACATGGTGCTGTCGCGCGTGTCGCCGCTGGCGGTGCCGGTGCTGCTGGAGATCGGCCGCGAAAGCGTGCGCAACGGCGAAGGCGACGACGCCCTGCTGGCCGAGGCCGAGACGCTGGCGGCCGAAGCGATGGGCACGATCGCGCCGCCGGCGCCATCGCCGCGGCTGGCTGCGCCCCGCGCCGACCGGCGGCAGGGGCGATTGTTTGGATGACTGGCCGGCTGCCTGGCATGCCGCGCCGATTGAACGTCGCCGCAACAACCGGTATCGCGTTGTCGCCACGACCGGGAACATTCCCCTGCCAGCCCTCGCGCGACCGCCCCGCATGACCGATAGGTACCACCATGCAAGCTGAGGCAATCTGCGCTGAGGCACGCCGTGGGGCGGCCGCCGGCTACGCCGCCGCCGCGTTTGTTGGGCTGCTGGCGCTTGCGGCGCTGTTGCCGCCTTCCGCCATTGGCGGCGTCGACGGCGTCTGGCGCTTTCCCCCCGACGACCTGTCGCAGAACCTGACCGGGCACCTCGCGTTTCAGCTCGGCCCGTGGGGCCTGCCGTTACTTCAGGCGCCGAACCTGGCCTGGCCGCTCGGCGCCAGCATTGCCATGACCGACAGCAACCCGCTGGTGTCCCTGGCCGCCAAGGTCATCGCGTCGGTCATCGGCCGCCCGGTGAACCTGTTCGGATTTTTCCTGGCGGCATGCTGGCTGCTGCAGCCGGTGGCAGCGGTCTATGCGTTGCGCAGCTTCGGCGCGCGTTCCCTGCCGTCATGCCTCGCCGCGGCGATTCTCGCGGTCCTGTTCCCCGCCCTGCTGGCACGGGCCGAACACATCAACCTGTGCGCCCATTTCCTGATCCTGTTCGCGCTCGGCATGTCCGTGCGCCTGATGCACGCAGCACCACCAGCGACCTGGCGGCTGTGGGTCGCGCCGACCGGCCTGCTGGCCGTCACGGTGTTGATCCATCCCTATCTCTTCCTGTTCGCCCTGGCGCTGTTCGCGGCACCCGCCCTCCAGCGCCTGGTAATGCCGCAGCGGCAACCCGTGTGGGCCACCGCCGGGCTCGGCGCCGCGATGGCTCTTCCCGTGGCGCTGTTCGTCGCGTTGAGCGGCACGCTCGGCGGCGGCGAATTCGGCTTCGGTACATTTTCGATGAACCTCGCCTCGCCGGTGTGGCCGCAGCACTCGGGGATTTTCGGGGCTGACTTGCCGATCCTTGACGCAACCGGCGGGCAGGGCGAGGGCTTCAACTATCTCGGCGCGGGCATTCTGCTGCTGCTGGCAGTTGGCGGCGCCCTGGTGCTGCGCCCACGCACCATCTCCTGGCGATTCTGGTGGCCGTTGCTGGCGGTGCTGGCCGCGCTTGTCGCCATCGCGCTGAGCACCAAGGTCTATCTCGGCCCGGTCCAGCTGCTCGCCATCGAATCCACGCGGATCGATATCTTGATGGGCGTGGTGCGGGCCAGCGGCCGGGCATTCTGGCCGGTCGGCTATGCGCTGTTGCTGGGCGCGATCCACGTGATGGAACGGCGCATGTCGCGGCCGGCGTTGGCGGCGTTGCTCGCCCTGGCGGTCGGCTTGCAGGTCGCCGACACCGCGCCGTTGCGCGCCGCCACGCGCGCCTACTGGCAGGGGGTGCCCGCCCCCATATCAGCGCTGCGGCCCGGCGACGGCACGCTGCTGGCCGCACCGTCGCTCTGTGAGCCAGCGGTGGCCGCCGAAATTCGCATCGCGCAGCTGCGGCTGGACGCGATCCGTGCCGGGATGAACCTCAACGAGGTCCGTTTGTCGCGCGGCGTCGCGGGGACGAGTTGTGAGTCACTGAGCAGCGACCTGCTTGAACTGGCGCTGCGCGACGGCGAACTGCGCGCCTTTGTCGGCATCAATGCGATCGCCCGGTTCCGCCGGGCCGCCCTCGGCGACGGCATCGCCTGCCGCTTCCATACCGACGCGGCCGGCGCCGAGGCGTCGCAGTCGGACATGATCCTCTGCCGCCGTGCAACCGCGCCCGTGGAGGCGCCGGGACCATCGGGTTCCGACGTTCCGGCCCTGCGCGGTGCCGTCAATGCGAGTGCTGATTTGCAGCCGCTGCTGTCCTCGGGCTGGCGCGAGGGTGCACAGGGTGTCTTCTGGTCGAACGGCCCGCGCGCCACGCTGCTGTTCCGGGTGGCCGGGCTGCCCGAGGGCGCGCGGCTGCGGCTGACGCTGGACGGCGTGGCGAAGCGGCCGGGCGGCGACAGCCGGGTGACGCTCCGCGCCGGCGCCAACACTTGGCCGCCGGATGCCGCGACACCGGTTGAAGCAAGACTGCGCGACCTCACCCCCGGGCAGGTCGACATTCCGGTGCCCGCCGAGGCGATCCGCCACGGCATGCTGCGCATTGTCTTCGACATCCCCGAAACGGTCGATCCGCGCACCCGCGCCGGCGCGATCCCGGTGCGCTGGGCCGGCATCCGGCTACACGCGCTCGACCTGTTGCCTGCCCCGTGACGGCATATCTATGATCGCTGCCCCGATCCATTTCGGCCCCGAGCGGCTGATGCTCGACCCCGGCGGCGCCCTCGTCTGGCCGGCGCAACGCCTGATGGCGGTCGCCGACCTGCACCTCGAAAAATCCTCGGCCGCCGCCGCACGCGGCAGCCTGTTGCCGCCGTGGGACAGTGCGGCCACGCTCGACCGACTTGCCCTGCTGCTGCGCCGCCACAAACCCGCGACCACGGTGCTGCTGGGCGACTCCTTCCACGACCGTGACGGCGCCGCGCGACTGCGCCCGGCGGAGCGCGACCGGCTGGTGCTGCTGGCCAGAGCCACTGCCCTGGTTTGGGTGCTCGGCAACCACGACCCCGAAGCCCCGGCCGATCTGCCCGGCACTGCCGTCCAGGAACTCGCCATCGGCCGCTTCACCTTCCGCCATCAGGCGCAGCCTGGCGCGACCGGTGAGATCAGCGGCCATTTTCATCCCAAGGCGCGCATTCCCACCCGCGGCGCCACCGTCTCGCGGCCCTGTTTTGTCGCCGATAGCCGCCGGGTGATCCTGCCGGCGCTCGGCGCCTATACCGGCGGGCTCGACGTGCACGACCCCGCCATCGCCGGGTTGTTCCCGCGCGGCGGGCGGCTGTTCCTGCTCGGCCAGGACCGGCTGTTCAGCTTTCCCTATGCCGGGCGGGCGGGTGCGCGGTTGCCGGCGGGCCAGGCTGCCCTCAAGCTGTAGGCTTGCCCTCCGGAGTTGTCCCATGGCCGACTGGCTCGCCCCCGCTCTTGCCTATATCCCGCACTGGGTCGCCCATCAGCGTCGCATCACCGAAATGCCCGGCATCTCGGTGGCGGTGGCGCAGAACGGCAAGGTGGTGCTCGACAAGAGCTTCGGCGTCGCCAACCTCGCGACATCAGAGGCGCTGACCCCGGCGCATCGGTTCCGCGTCGCCAGCCACTCCAAGACGTTCACCAGCGTCGGCATCATGCGCCTGCTGGAAGCGGGCCGCCTGCGGCTCGACGATCCTGCCGGGCAGCACGTCGCCGGCCTGCACAGCGAGGTCGCGCGCGCCACCATCGCCCAGTTGCTGAGCCACACCGCCGGTATCACCCGCGACGGCACCGACACCGGCCAATGGGCCAATCGCCGCCCGTTCCTCAGCGAGGCCGAACTGCGCGCCGCACTGGCCGCGCCGCCGGTGATCCCGGCCAACACGCGCATGAAATACAGCAACCACGGCTTCGGCCTCGCCGGCCTGATCATCGCCGCGATCACCGGCGAGCCCTATAACGACTGGATCGCCCGCGAGGTGGTGCAGCGCGCCGGCCTGGCCCATACCGCCCCCGACACCCCGGTGGCCGCCAAGGTCAAAATCAGCCAGGGCCATTCCGCGAAATGGCCGCTCGGCGAACGCGTGGTGATCCCGGCCGATACCTGCACCCATGCGCTGGCCTCGGCCACCGGGTTTCTGTCCACCGCGTCCGACCTCGCGCGCTTCTACGCCAGCCTGGACCCTGCCGCGCCGAGCAGCATCCTGTCCCCGGCCAGCCGGCGTGAACTGACCCGCCGGCAGTGGCCGGTGCCCGACATGGTCGGCAACCGCGGCTATGGCCTGGGCACCATCCACTCCCAGGTCGAGACCTGGCCGATGGTCGGCCATTCCGGCGGCTTCCCCGGCGTCAAGACGCAAACCGCCACCATCCCGTCGCAGAAGCTCACCGTCTCGGTGCTGACGAACGCCACCGACGGCATGCCCGGCCTGCTGCTGGAGGGTGTGGTGCACATCCTGCGCGCCTTCGCCACCAACGGCCCGCCGGCCAAGGCGGTGGCCGACTGGACCGGGCGCTGGTGGTCGCAGTGGGATGCGATCGACCTGGTGCCGATGGGCGATCGCGTCATGGTCGCCGCCCCCGGCCAGGCCAACCCGTTCGCCGACGTGCCGGAACTCGACGTGACCGCGCCCGACACCGCGATGATCCGCCGCGCCGGCGGCTTCGGCAGCCATGGCGAGCCGGCCCGCCTGCTGCGCGGCCGCACCGGCCGCGTCGTGGCGGTGCACTACGCCGGTGCGCGCATGCTCGACGAGGCGGCGATCGCCAAGGAGCTGCGGGCACGCTACGCCGGGGGATGAGGGTGTCGCACTGCTGCGCGCGCCCATATACCATTGATGTTTCCCCCAGGAGCCGAGACCGCGCCGTGACCGACTCTTCCGCGCCCGTGCTGCTGTGGTTGCGCCGTGACCTGCGGCTGGCCGACAACCCGGCATTGTGCGCGGCCCTGGCCACCGGCCGGCCGGTGGTGCCGGTTTTCGTGCTGGACGAGACGAGCCCCGATCAATGGGCGCCGGGTGGGGCCAGCCGCTGGTGGCTGCACCACAGCCTCGCCGCCCTGGCCGCCGACCTGGCCGGCCGCGGCGCCAGGCTGGTGCTGCGGCGCGGGACTTTCGCGGAGGTCATCCCCCGCCTGGCCGCGGAAACCGGGGCCGTGGAAATCCATGCCGGCATCCCCACCGAGCCGTGGGCGCGCGCCGCCTATCGCCGGGTGATAGCGGCGTTGGGGTCGGTGAAGCTGCACGCCCACCTCACGACGCTGCTGCACCACCCCGACGAGATCCGCACCCTGGCTGGCACGCCCTATGGTGTGTTCACCCCGTTCGGCCGCGCCTGCCGCGCCCAGCTGGCGGTGCCGATGGCCCAACCTGCCCCGGCCCGCATCCCGGCTGGCCCGCAACCCGCCAGCGACGACCTCGCCGCCTGGAACCTGCTCCCGCGCACGCCCGACTGGGCCGGCGGACTGCGCACCGCCTGGACCCCTGGCGAGGCTGGCGCACAGGCCCGCCTGGCCGCGTTCGTGGCCGAGGGGCTCGGCCAGTATCGCGCCCACCGCGACCTGCCCGGCTGCGACGGCACTTCCCGGCTATCGCCGCATCTGGCCTGGGGTGAGATTTCGCCACGTCAGCTCTGGCATGCCGGCGCCGCCTGCGAGAAATTCCGCGACGAGATGTTGTGGCGCGAATTCGCAGCCCACCTGCTGTGGCACCACCCCACCCTGCCCGACACCCCGTTGCGCGCAGAATTCGCCGCCATGCCCTGGCGCGACGACCCGGCGGCCTTGCGCGCCTGGCAGCGCGGCCAGACCGGCATCCCGATCGTCGACGCCGGCATGCGCCAGCTTTGGCAGACCGGCTGGATGCACAACCGCGTCCGCATGATCGTCGCCAGCTTCCTGGTGAAGCACCTGCTGCTGCCGTGGCAGCACGGGGAAAAATGGTTCTGGGACACCCTGGTCGATGCCGACCTGGCGCAGAACGCCGCCTCCTGGCAGTGGGTGGCCGGCAGCGGTGCCGACGCGGCACCGTATTTCCGTGTTTTCAACCCGCTGCTCCAGGGGCGGAAATTCGACCCCGACGGCGCCTATGTCCGCCGCTTTGTGCCCGAGTTGGCCGCCCTGCCCGACAACGTGATCCATGCCCCGTGGGAAGCGCCGAGCCTGCTGCTGGCCGGCGCCGGGGTGCGGCTCGGCACCACCTATCCGCACCCGGTTATCGACCTCGCCGCCGGACGGGCGCGCGCCTTGCTGGCCTTCGCCGGCCTGCGCGGGGCGGCGTGATGCCGCAGGACACCCGCCCCTCCGGCCGCCTGTCGCCAACGCTGCTGCCGGCCGGTGCGTCGCTGCGCGTGGTCGGCGACGTGCACGGCGATGCGCGCGCCTTCGCCATGGCCGTCGCCACCGACCGCTTCGTGGTGCAGCTCGGCGACATCGTCGATTATGGCCCCGACAGCGCCGAGACTCTGCGCATCGCATTGCGCATGGTGGACGAGGGGCGCGGCGTGTTCCTGCTCGGCAACCACGACCATAAGCTCAGCCGGGTGCTGGCCGGGCACGACGTGCGGGTGGGGCCGGAACTGGCCGTCACCCTGTCCCAGATCGACCCCACCCTGCGCGAACGCGCCGCCGCGGCGATCAACCGCGCACCGGTCTGGCTGCGTCAAAGGGCCTCCGACGGCAGCACGCGCATGTTCGTGCATGGCGGCTTCCACACCGACATGCTGTGCGTCGACCCGCCGCCGATGCCCGGTGGCCGGGTGCGCGGCGTGCTCGCCCGCGCCCTGTATGGCCAGACCACTGGCCGCATGCAGCCCGACGGCTACCCCGAACGGGTGTTGCACTGGGTCGACCACATTCCGCCCGGCATGACCGTCTATGTCGGCCACGACCGGCGCAGCACCGACGGGCGGCCCTATGTGCGCACTGGGCGCGCCGGCGGCAGCGCGGTGTTCCTCGACACCGGCGCCGGCAAGGGCGGCCATCTTTCCTGGATCGACCTTCCGGCATAGCGTGGCTTGGCAACACTCCAGGGGGATGACCATGGCCTCGATGCGCTATCTCGTGCACGACGTGCCGGCCTCGATCGCGTTCTACACCGGCCAACTCGGCTTTACGCTCCGCCAGCAATTCGGCCCCGCCATGGCCATCCTGGAGCATGGCGACCTGACGCTGTGGCTCGCCGGCCCGCTGGCCTCGGCCGCCAAGCCGATGCCAGACGGCCGCACCCCCGCGCCCGGCGGCTGGGCCCGCTTCGTGCTGGAGGTGGACGACCTGCCCGCCCTGGTCGCCCGCCTGCGCGACGCCGGCGTGGCCTTCCGCAACGACATCCTCGACGGCCCCGGCGGGCGCCAGATCCTGGCCGAAGACCCCTCCGGCAACTGCATCGAGCTGTTCGAGGCGCGATAGGGCCGCCGCGGCGCCAACTGTCACAAACCCCTGGCTGGCATGCACGCCGGTTCGCGCTACCATGGGCGCGGGACCACCACAGGAGGCCCAGATCACCGCCCTGCGCCAGCTGCTGCTGATGCGTCACGCCAAGTCGTCGTGGGATGACCCGCGCCTGTCCGACCATGCCCGCCCGCTCAATCCGCGCGGCCGCGCCGCCGCCGCGGCGATGCGCCGCATGATGCACGAGGCCGGGTTGGCACCCGACCTGGTGCTCGTCTCTTCCTCTCGCCGCACCCTGCAGACGCTGGAGGCGCTGGAGCCATGGGACGACACGCCGCTGGTCGAGCCGATGGACGCGCTGTATCTCGCCACCCCGGCACAGCTGCGACAGACCCTCCATGGCGTCGCAGAAACAGTCCGTAGTGTATTGTTATTGGGGCATAATCCTGGCCTGCACGAGCTCGCCATGGAGCTTGCCGGATCGGGCGGCGGGTCGATGCACCAGCGCCTGGCACAGGGCTTTCCCAGTGGCGCCTTGGCCGAATTCGGCATCGTCGGCGGCTGGGCGGGCCTCGACCAGGGTGGCGCGCGGCTGCTGCGCTTCGTCGTTCCGCGCGACCTGTCCACCGGCCGTGACTGACGGCGCCGCCGCCATGGACGCGGCCACCACAGGGATGGTGACGCTCGAGTTGGCCGTCGCGCCGGCGGCGGTGCCGGCGCTGCGCCGCGCCCTGGCACTCGGCCGCGCCCGAAAACTCGCGCTGACCTGGCACGACCGCGACGGTGCGTTGGCGCGCGAAGGCATCGCGGTGGCCGCCTGGCACGAGGGCCGGGCCAACTTCTGGCGGGCCGAGGCCCTGCTTGCCCCGCCCGGGGCGCCGCCGGCACGACTCGGCGAGGCCGCTTCGCTCGCCGGGCTGCACCGGCTCGACCTGCCTGAAGGCCTCGCCCCGGTGCAGCATCTCGCCGGCCATGTGCGCGAAGGCCAGACCGGCCCGGTTGCCGTGCGGCTGGTCGATGGCCTCGTCGGCGCGGCGCCGGGCACCAGCGTCGCGCGCCTGTTCCTGTCGGGGCCTGCCGATGCCGTGGCCGACCTGGCGGAACCCTTGGTCCCGACCGTGCGCGTGCCGACATGCAGCCTCGCCGCCGAGGCACTGGCGCTGGCCGGTGTCGCGCTGCCACCACGCCGGCTCGGCGCGCCGGTGCTGGCGGAAAGC
>JBBQOT010000034.1:0-11439 GCA_038331165.1 Acetobacterales bacterium | reverse complement strand
CGGTCAATCATTAGAGGGGTTGGTATATGATGAGGTCCAGTGGCTCGGCCCGTCGCGCGACGGCGCGCTCGGGACCTGGTGGGGTTCGGGGCGAAGTCCCGACTGGCCTGACTGAGTGTCACTCTTACCGAGGGTCGCCGTGATACGGCCAGACGCGGTCACGCGCTATGGCGTCAGGCGCTCCAGCATCGGGCGCAATTCGCGGCTGACGATCTGACCGGTCAACGGCCCGGCGTGGTGCCAGCGCACGAAACCGTCGCCGTCGACCAGGAATGTCGACGGCGTGCTGGTCACCTCCCAGTCGGAGGCAACCCGCCCGGCGGCGTCATAGGCCACGCGGGCGTAGGGGTTGCCGTTGCGCTCCAGGTAGTCAAGCGCGTTGGTCCGGCTGTCGCGAAACGCGATCGCCCACATCTCGATCCGCGCGGCCTGCAATTCCATCAGCAGCGGATACTCCTGGATGCAGATAGGGCTCCACGACCCCCAGAACTTCACCAGCATCGGCCTCTTCGCCGCCAGCAGGTCGCGCGCCGCGAAGCCCGGGCCGACCAGGCCCGGCAACGAGAAGCCGGGCACCCGCTTGTCCAGCAGCCACGTCGGGCTGCCGCGCGGCACCGCCGGCCGACCCGTCGGCGGCACCAGGATGTCCCAGTAGGCATAGACCGCGGCACCGGCCGCCAGCAAAACCGCCAGCACCCCCAACAGCTTGAACATCTCAGCCGCCGCTCTTGCGCGGGGTCAGCGTGTTCCAGCTGCCGGCCGGCGGCGCCTGGCCGCTTTCCGGCTTCCACTGGCCGGATTTCTTCAGCGCCTCGGCAACCTCGGGCGGCATGTAGGTCTCGTCGTGCTTGGCCAGCACCTCGCTGGCCAGGAAGCTGCCGTCGGGGCGCAGCGTGCCCAGCGCGACCACGCCCTGCCCCTCGCGGAACAGGTCCGGCAGGATGCCGGCGAACTCGACATCGACGCCAGCCTGCCCGTCGGTGACGCGAAAGCGCGCGACCGGTTTGCCGTCGCGCCGGGCGCGGGCGACGCTGCCGGTCTCGACCAGCCCGCCCAGGCGCAGCGCCCGCCCGGCCGGCGGCGGCTTGTCTGCGAGATCGCTCGGCGTGACGAAGAAGACGAGATTGTCGCTGAAGGCGAGCAGCGTGAGCCCGGCGGCACTGCCCAGGCCGAGCAGGCACAGCAGCAGCACCGCCAGGCGCCGGCCCTTGCGGGTGCGCAACAGGCTCATGCGTCGTGCTCCCGCGCCGATCTCGCCCGCTGCCGGCGCGGGTCGATCGCGTCCAGCTTCCGGCGCGCCCGGCCAACCCGCAGCCAGGCATCGACGGCAAACCCGGCACCGACCAGCACGGCCAGCCCGTAGGCCGCGGCGATAAACGGCAGATGCGTCACGCCGCCCCCCTCACCACTCGGGAACTTGCGCCTGCGCCAGCAACAATCCGCGGATGCGCCGCTCCATCACCGCGGCGCGCAGCCGGGCGGTGACAATGGCCGCGAATCCCAGGCTGAACCCGGCGATGCACACCAGCAGCGGCCACAGCATGTCCACATGCATGCTCGGGCTACCGGTCACCGTCAGCGTCGCCGGCTGGTGCAGCGTGTTCCACCAATCCACCGAGAACTTGATCACCGGCAGGTTCACCACCCCCACCAGCGCCAGGATCGCCCCGGCACGATAGCCCCGCGTGGGGTCGTCGAACGCACGCACCAAAGCGATATGGCCGAAATACAGAAAGAACAGCACCAGCACCGAGGTCAGCCGCGCGTCCCACACCCACCACGCTCCCCACATCGGCTTGCCCCACAGGCTGCCAGTGGCCAGGCACAGCGCGGTGAAGGCGGCACCTACCGGCCCGAACTAGACGGCGGCGAGGTCGGCCAGCGGGTGGCGCTACATCAGCGCCACCGCCGAACACAGCGCCAACGCCAGATAGCCGCCACTGGCCAGCCACGCCGCGGGCACGTGGATGTAGATGATCCGCACCGCATCACCCTGCTGGTAGTCCGGCGGCGCCACGAACAACCCCCACGCCAGCCCGCCCAGCGTCAGCACCAGTGCCGGGATCGCCAGCCACGGCAATAGCCATCCGGAAATCCGCAGAAAGCGGCCCGGGTTGGCGAAGCGATGCAGGCTGCGCGCCGGCGAGGGCGCAAGGGCGGGGGTGCTGTCCACGGAGCGCACCATAGACGCAAGGCCCGCCGCTTTGAAGCAGCGCCGGTTTACCCTTATGTCATCCCCGATCCGCACGCCCGACCGATGGGGAACTGACAACATGGCCTACTGGCTGGTCAAGTCCGAGCCCGACGCCTTCAGCTGGCAGCAACAGGTCGCCAACAAGGTCGAGCCCTGGACTGGCGTGCGCAACTTCATGGCCCGCAACTACCTGCGCGCGATGAAAAAGGGCGACCGGGCGTTCTTCTACCACTCCAACATCGGCCGCGAGATCGTCGGCGTCGTCGAGGTCGCGCGCGAAGCCTATCCCGACCCGACGGTGGAACCGGGCGAAAAGGGCGAGTGGTCCTGCGTCGACATGAAGGCGCGCCACCCGGTCAAGACCTCGGTCACCCTGGCCCAGCTCAAGGCCGACCCCGCCTTTGCCGAGTTCCCGCTGATCCGCCAGTCGCGGCTGTCGGTGATGCCGGTGTCGCCGGAACACTGGGCGGCGATCTGCCATTTGGCCGGCATCAAGCCGTGACGGGACGAACGCAAGGGAAGACTTCTTTTTGTGAACAAAAAGAAGCAAAAAAACTTCATCCATCTGCCTGTGACGACCACCCGGCCCCCCTGCGCGCCCTCTGCCGCCTCCAAGACATCCCCGACGGCGAAGCCCGCGGATTCGACCCGGCACCGGGCGGCTTCACCGGCCTGTTCGCGGTGCGCCGGGGCAACGCCGTGTTCGCCTATGTCAATTCCTGCCCGCATCTCGGCGTGCCGCTCGACTGGGCGCCGCACCGCTTCCTCACCCGCGACCGCCAGCGCATCATCTGTGCCGCACACGGCGCCGAGTTCCGCCTCGAAGACGGCGAATGCACCAGCGGGCCTTGCCTTGGCGAGCGCCTGGAACGGGTTATGATCGAGATCAAGGATGGCCAGGTGCTGGTGCCGGCGGATGCCGGTCTCTAACACCAAGCGGCGTAATGGTTGACCTGTGAAGGAAAGGAAGGCCAGGGCTTTGCCGTTGCGGCGCGAAGCCGCACCGCAGGGACCCACCAAAGGCCGACGGCCTTTGGAAACCCATTTATTATCGTATATTTAAGGTCCAGGGGCTTGGCCCCTGGTGGGTCCAGGGCGAAGCCCTGGCCTTGCCTGACAAAGGGTTTCTTTTACGTCAATCGATATTTGGTGAATCGCCCCACCAAATCAAAGCTTGATGGATTGAATCCGGCGGTTCTATCCGTCAGGTTCTATCCACAAGGTGCACCAACCGAACAGTGACAAGACCAGGATAGGGAACCCCAGCGATGTCAGACGCCCTCTTTCCGGTGAAGCCCGAAATCGCGGCGCACGCCCACCTCACCGCCAGCACCCTGGCCGCCATGCAGGCCCGCCTGGCCGCCGACCCCGACCGCTTCTGGCTCGAACAAACCCATCGCGTGGCCTGGATGCGCCGCCCGACGACCGCGCTGTCCGGTGGCTTCGACGGGAACGTCGATATCACCTGGTTCGATGACGGCACCCTGAACGCCTCGGTCTCCTGCCTTGATCGCCATCTGGCCACGCGCGGCGACCAGGTGGCGATCGTGTGGGAGGGCGACAACCCCGACGCCTCCGCGCGGGTCACCTACCGCGACCTCTACGAGCGCGTCTGCCGCCTGGCCAACGTGCTGCGCGACCTCGGCGCCAGGAAGGGCGATCGCATCTGCATCTACCTGCCGATGGTCGTGGAAGCCGCCGTGGCCATGCTCGCCTGCGCGCGCATCGGCGCCATCCACTCCGTCGTGTTCGGCGGCTTCTCGCCCGACAGCCTGGCCAACCGCATCCAGGATTCCGAATGCGCCATCCTGATCACCGCCGATGAAGGGCGACGGGGGGGCCGCCGCGTGCCCCTGAAAGCCAACGCCGACGCCGCCGTCGCCCAGTGCCCCAGTATCAAGCATGTCGTCGTGGTCCGCGTCACCGGCGGCGACGTGGCCATGCAACCCGGCCGCGACCACGACTACGCCACCCTGGTCGCCGCAGCCCAACCGCACTGCCCGCCCGAGGAAATGCGCGCCGAAGACCCGCTGTTCATCCTCTACACCTCCGGCTCTACCGGAAAGCCCAAGGGCGTGCTGCACACCACCGGCGGCTACATGGTGTGGGCCAGCTACACCCATGAACTGGTGTTCGACTATCGCCCGGGCGAGACCTACTGGTGCACCGCCGATGTCGGCTGGGTGACCGGCCACACCTATATCGTCTACGGACCACTCGCCAACGGCGCCACCACGCTGATGTTCGAGGGCATCCCCACCTGGCCCGATGCCGGGCGCTTCTGGCAGGTGGTCGACAAGCACCAGGTGAACATCTTCTACACCGCGCCCACCGCCATCCGCTCGCTCATGCGCGAAGGCGAGGCGCCGGTGAAAAAGCATGCCCGCACCTCGCTGCGCCTGCTCGGCAGCGTCGGCGAGCCGATCAACCCCGAGGCCTGGCTGTGGTACCACCGCGTCGTCGGCGACCACCGCTGCCCGATCGTCGATACCTGGTGGCAGACCGAAACCGGCGGCATCCTGATCACCCCCCTCATCGGCGCCATCGGCCAAAAACCCGGCTCGGCCACCCTGCCCCTGCCCGGGGTGGAACCGCTGATCGTCGACGCCGACGGCCGCGTGCTGGAAGGGGTCGCCGAAGGCAATCTCTGCCTCGCCAAGCCCTGGCCCGGCATCATGCGCACCATCTATGGCGACCACGACCGCTTCATCCAGACCTACTTCTCCACCTACAAGGGCCTGTACTTCACCGGCGACGGCGCGCGACGTGACTCCGACGGCTATTACTGGATCACCGGCCGGGTGGACGACGTCATCAACGTCTCCGGCCACCGCATGGGCACCGCCGAGGTCGAAAGCGCCCTGGTCTCCCACCCCAAGGTCGCCGAAGCCGCCGTCGTCGGTTTTCCCCATGATATCAAGGGCCAGGGCATCTACGCCTATGTCACCCTGAAGCTGGGCGTGGAACCTACCGAATCCCTGCGCCGTGAACTGATCGGCTGGGTGCGCAAGCAAATCGGCCCGATCGCCGCCCCCGATGCCATCCAATGGGCTCCCGGCCTGCCCAAAACCCGCTCCGGCAAAATCATGCGCCGCATCCTGCGCAAGATCGCCGCCAACGAAACCGAAGGCCTCGGCGATACCTCCACCCTGGCCGACCCCGGCGTGGTCACCGACCTGATCCAGAACCGCGTCGGTTGAGCGCCCTGCAAGCAAAGGCAAGGGCAGGGCTCTGCCCTGCACCCGCCAAGGGCAATGCCCTTGGAACCCATCACTTGCTTTCGAATGAGGTCCAGGGGCTTGGCCCGTCGCGCGACGGTGCGCTCGGCCTCCGGCGGGGTGCGGAGCGGAGCCCTGCCCCTTCCCCCACACCAGGACACACACCATGCGCCTCGCCGTCATCTCCGACATCCACGGCAACCGCCTCGCGCTGGAGGCGGTGCTGCACGACATCACCTCCCGTGGCGTGGACGACATCGTCAATCTCGGCGACTGGATCGCCGGCCCGCTCTGGCCGCGCGAAACCTTCGAGATGTTGGCCGAGCTGGGCATACGCTCCGTGCGTGGCAATCACGACCGCTGGGCCACCGACCGGCCGGACGACAAGATGCCCCCCGCCGGCCGCTTTGCCCGCGACGAGCTGAACGGCGGCCAGATCGCCACCCTGTTCGGCCTGCCGGAAACCCTGGAACTCGCCAGCGGCCAGATCCTCGCCGTGCACGGCACACCCACCGACGACAGCACCTACCTGCTGGAAGAAACCGTCGACGGCCGCCTCGGCCCGGCCCCGCGCGCCGTTCTGGCCGAACGCCTCGGCGCCGAATCCGCCCGCCGCGTCATCCTCTGCGGCCATAGCCACCGCCAGGCCCTGGTCACCGGCCCCGATGGCTGCCTGATCCTCAACCCCGGCAGCGTCGGTTGCCCCAGCTTCGCCGACCTGCCGGCGGCATCAAACCTGGAACACCGCTCGCCACACGCCCGCTACGCCATCCTCACCGAACGCGGCGGCCGCTGGGGTGCGGAGATGATGGCGCTCGACTACGACTGGAACGCCGCCGCGCGGCAGGCCGCCGACCTCGGCTGGCCCCGCTGGGCAACCATGCTGGCGACCGGCGCGGTGTCGTAATACGCAATTCTGTTCATCGCACCCGCTGGATAACGACAAGGCCAGGGCTTTGCCCTGGACCCACCAAAGGCCGAGGGCCTTTGGAAACCTATTTTATTTCAATAAGATGAGGTCCAGGGGCTTGGCCCCTGGTGGGTCCAGGGCGAAGCCCTGGCCTTTCCTGACCGAGCGTCAATCTTCACGACACCGGGTACAAGGCGCTTGCAGCAGCCGAAAAAAGTTAGTATGTTCACTAACAAGAATGCCATAACAAACCCCGCGACCCGGCTTGCCGACGCCCGCGCTCGCCGCCCTGTTGGCGCTCATACTGCACCGCCTCGAAGATCTCCCGCGCGGGCTGGAGGCCCTCTTCGCCGGCCTGGCCGGCTGCGGTGCCTTTGCCGCTGGGCATCTCCACTTCTTCCGGCGTTCCGCGCGTTGGGCGGATCCGCACCCTTTTCTTTACGTTATTATAATAATAATCGCCTCGCGGGACGGCGTTCGCAAGAATTACCGCAGCCGCCGAACTAACCGGCCGCTCACCTGCGGGCGCACGCGATCATGGCGGGGGCGTGGTCCGCCGCAAGCCGGACCCCAAGACGCCCGATGACCCCCGCCCCTCCCCAAAGGGGAGCAACGGAGGCCAATCGGCGAAACCGGCTCCGGAAGGACGCGCCGCGCCGTGCGGCCGCCCTTCCGGGTGGCGGGATCAGAAGCTCAGAACGTTGAAGGCGTTGGTCAGGCGGCCGGTCAGCGCGGTGAAGGCGGTGGCGAGGCCGACGGCGAGCACGCCCGCGATCAGGCCGTATTCCATGGCGGTCACGCCACGGCGGTCGGCAACAACGGTCTTGGCGATCTTGAAAATGGCCAGCATGTTAGACTCTCCTGATTTGATTGTTGAACCCGTTATTCGGGCCTCCCGGACATTCGGAGAAGGCAACCATGCGTCGGCAAGGGGAGAATGCCGCGCAGCCGATTACATGCGCCTTACAGTTCTTCCATTTCTCGCGGCTGGCTGCATTTTCGGGCAAGCCCCGCACGATTGCCGCCATCATCGGCGCGCGGGCGGCCACCGACAAAATCGATCACCCAGGCCCCAAAACGACCAATGGCCCCCGCCTCTCCCCAAAGGGGAGCGACGGGAGCCATTCGGCGGATCCGGCTCCGGAAGGGCGCGCCGCGCTCTGTGGACGCCCTTCCGGGTGGCGGGCTCAGAAGCTCAGAACGTTGAAGGCGTTGGTCAGGCGGCCGGTCAGCGCGGTGAAGGCGGTGGCGAGGCCCACGGCGAGCACGCCCGCGATCAGGCCGTATTCCATGGCGGTCACGCCACGGCGGTCTGCAACAACGCTCTTTGCGATATTGAAAATGGCCAGCATGTCAGACTCTCCCGATATGATTGTTGAACCCGCCACCCGGGCCTCCCGGACATCCGGTGAAGGCAACCATGCGTCGGCAAGGGGAGGATGCCGCGCAGCCGATTACATGCGTCTTACAGCTTCTCCACTTCTTCCGGCCTGCGTCATTTCCAGCCAAGAACCGCTGTTGCCACGATCACCCGGCGTGCGGGCGCGCGGCGGCAAGGTCTATCAGCCGGGCCCAGTTCCCCGCCGAATGCAGATGGGCATAGATCGGTCCCAGCCACCCCCGGCGGCGCCAGTCGAGGAAGGTCTCGTCCGCCACCTGGTCCAACCGGTCGGGACGGATCACCTTGAAGCCACGCACCCGGGTGGAACCGCCGCCAGTGAAGTTGACCGTCGCCTCCTCCTCCTGCAACAGCCCGGCCGCCTCCATGGCCGCGGCAAAGGTGCCGGCGGCGGTGAGGTTGTCGCGGAAGGAGGCGCAGAACTGCACCGCCTCGCTCAGCGCCGGCGTGGGCTTGCCGTCCTCGAACATGGCGGCGCCCGCGCCGGTACCGAAACAGGCAGCCCCTTCCTCCATGCCGACAAAGGTGGTGCTGTGCGCCGGGTCCTCGACGAAGATGAAGGGATACGAACGAACATAGGCGGGCACATAGGAATCCACGCGCCACGTAGCGTCGGCGGCCACGAACAGGTTGCCCAGATCGTTGATGCCCACCAGTGCCACCGGCGCCGGCACCGGCCCGGCCGCGAAGACGATCGGATAGTGCCGCGCCACCAGGCCGAATTCCCCAAGCCCCAGCGGGATCGAGGCCGCACCCGCCGCAAAGCCATAGCCGGCGGCGCGATCGAGCAGCAGTGCGCCGTGCAGTGCCGGGTTCACGCCCACCACCTTGGTGTAGAACAGCGGCAAGGCCGAAGCGGGCGCGGTGGGGGCGTCGGACATCATCGTCTCCTGGCGGCTACCTGGTGGCATCGATGCCAATTTGTAGACCAGCCTGTTGGCTCAATCGGCCCACAAGATCAAGCCAATGCCTACTCGGCCAGCGCCGCATCGTGCTGACCAAGCCGCGCATGCCAAACCACCACCCGACCACGGCGGTTGCGGATCGCCCGGGCGGGGCTGAACCATCGTTAGAGCCGGCAAGGCGCGAACCGGGCGACCATCTAGCCACGCCCCCCGGCATAGGCGGCGATGCGCACGGCCAGCCCCGGCGCGGCGGCGGACCGCACCAGGGCAGCGAGGTCGGCATCGCGCGTGTCAGCCCGCGCGGCGACGGCCAGGGCGTGCGTGGTTGCGCGGTCGACCCGCGCCATCTCGGCGGCGACGGCGGCGATTTCGGCGTCCCAACCGTCTTGGGCCACCAATCCGGTGGCCAAGCCGCAGGCAAGTGCGGCGGCGCCGTCCAGTCCTTGGCCGCGCACTGTCAGGCCCAGCGCGCGGGCCTCGCCGACGATGGCGGCCAGCCGGCGCGTGCCGAGCACCAGGCCGAAGCGGGCGCCGGGGAAGGCGAAGTGGGCGGCGGGGTCGGCGATGCGCCAGGTGCAGGCGGCGAACAGATCGGCGCCGGCGCCGAACATCCGGCCATGGCCGAGGGCGAGCGTTGGCACCGGGGCATGGCGCACCGCTTGCAGCAGCAGCTCGATGGCCACGAAGCGGGCGAGCAGGTCGGCGTCGGTTTGGCTGGCGATGTCGCCCACATCGAAGCCGGTGCACAGGGCCTTGCCGGTGCCACGCAGGACCAGCAGGCGCACGCTGGGGGCTTCGGCCTGGGTGACGGCGGCGCGCAGGGCATCGACCAGCGTTGTGTTGAGCGCGTTGCCGCGTTCAGGCCTGTTCAGCGTGACCGTCAGCACGCCATCGGCAAGGCTGGTTTCGGCGAGGCTCATGAAACAGCCGGCGGCATCGACCACAGGTTCGGCACCGTGTCGGCGGAATAGCCGGAGACGAAGGTCTTGGCGGCACCGCTCGCGGGGTCGAAGACATGGCGGTGCACCATGCCGATATTGGCGCCGTAGACGTGGATGCTGATCGAGGGTTGGTCGGGCACCGCATTGGCCACCACGTGGATGTCGCCGATGGCGGGCGAGACCATGCCGATCATGCCGGGGCGCAGGGTGGCGGTGGCACCCGGCAGCAGGGCGCCGGAGGGCGCCTGGGTGAAATGCGTTTCGCTCTCGGCGCCGCGCAGCATGCCGATCAGCCCCCACACCATGTGGTCGTGGATCGGCGTCTTCTGGCCGGGGCCCCAGACGAAGCTGACCACCGAGAACCGTTCCAGCGGGTCGCAATGCAGCAGATATTGCGTGTAGCGCTCGGGGTTGGCGCGGGCATAGGCGTCGGGCAGCCAGTCGTCATGGGCGATCAGGCCGGACAGCAGCAGTTGGCCGTTGGCCAGCATGGCCGCCTCGTTGCCATGATGGGCGTCGGCCAGGCGGGTGAAATCCTGGACGAATTGCTTGAGCCGCCGAAGCTCGGTCATACCACCCCTCCCGCATGCAGGGCCGCGATCTCGTCGGCGCCGAAGCCGGCGGCGGCCAGGATGGCGTCGGTATCGGCACCCAGCAACGGCGCCAGCGTGTCGAGCCGGGGCGTGCCGTGCGCCAGGGTGACGCCGCTGCCGGCGAAGCGCAGGGGCCCCCAGGGGGATTCGACCTGCTGCATCAGGCCGCGCGCCTTCACCTGGCGGTGCTCGATCACATCCTCGATGCGCCAGATGCTGGCGCTGGGGGCGCCGGCGGCGTTCAGCCGGTCTTCCCAGTTGCGCGGGGTGTCGGCGGCGAGCTTTTCTTCGATCAGGGCGCGCAGGGCGTCGGCGTTCTCGTTGCGCAGGAACCAGTCGGCGAAGCGGGGGTCGGAGAATGCGTGCTCCAGGCCGAGGGCTTTCATCAGGGCGTCGTATTGCCGGTCGTTGTTCACCGCCAGCAGCAGCCAGCCGTCCCCGGCGCGGAACAGGTTGGCGGTGGGCTTGCGGCTGACCGCTTGGTTGCCGGACTGCATCTGCTTGTGGCCGGCCACCGTCCAGTCCGCGATGGGTCCGGCGAGGAAGGCCAGGGTGGCGTCGAGCATCGAGATGTCGACGAACTGGCCGATGCCGGTATGGGTGCGCTGGAATAGGGCGCTGGCGACGCCGAAGGCCATGGTCATGCCGGTGAGGGTGTCGCACACCGCGAAGCCGGCGCGCACCGGGCCGGTTTCCGCGTGGCCGGTGATCGACATGATGCCGCTCATCGCCTGGATCTTGCCGTCGTAGCCGGCCTCGGGGCTGTCGGGGCCAGTATGCCCGAAGCCGGAGACGGCGGCGTAGATCAGCTTGGGGTTGATCTTGGCCAGTTCGGCATAGCCGAGGCCGAGGCGGTCCATTACGCCGGGGCGGAAGTTTTCCATCACCACATCGGCCTCGGCGGCGAGGCGGCGAATGATCTCCTTGGCCGCGGGCTTTTGCAGGTCGAGGGTGAGGCTGCGCTTGTTGCCGTTGATGGCCATCCAGCCGGAGGACATGCCGCGCTCGGCCCATTCGCGCGAGAGCGGGGTGCGGCGGGCATCCTCGCCCTCGCGGCGCTCCACCTTCACCACGTCCGCACCCATCAGGGCGAGCTGGAAACTGGCGTAGGGGCCGGCGAGGACCTGGGTGAAGTCCAGGATCTTGACGCCTTCGAAGGGGCGGGCGTTGTTCATGTCGTTTCCTGTGATCAAGAAAAGGCGGGGGCTTTGCCCCTCGACCCCACTGGGGCTTCGCCCCAGACCCCTTCCATTTGAGGGTCCAGGGGGCTCGGCCCCCT
>JBBQOT010000033.1:0-11443 GCA_038331165.1 Acetobacterales bacterium | reverse complement strand
TCGCGCCTACGGCTAATATTTTGGTCGTCCTGTGGCTTTGCCTGGGGTGGGTTCCTGGGGCAGAGCCCCTGGCCTCGCTTGTTTCCCGTGGCTGAGGCGCCAGACGGTTTCGACAACGAGGGGCACATGGCCGGGCATTCGCAGTTCAAGAACATCATGCACCGCAAGGGTGCGCAGGACGCCAAGCGGGCCAAGATGTTCTCCAAGCTGATTCGCGAGATCACCGTGGCCGCCCGCGGCGGCTTGCCCGATCCGGCGGCCAATCCACGCCTGCGCGCCGGTGTGCTGGCGGCGCTGAAGCAGAACATGACGCGCGAAGCCATCGATCGCGCCATCAAGAAGGCAAGCGGCGCACAGACCGGCGAGGACTACGCTGAGGTGCGCTACGAGGGGTACGGGCCGGCCGGAGTTGCGGTGATCGTCGAGGCGCTGACCGACAACCGCAACCGCACCGCATCGGATGTGCGGGCAGCCTTCGCCAAATATGGCGGCGCGTTGGGCGAGACGAACTCTGTTTCTTTTATGTTCTCGCGGCTCGGCGTTGTGCGCTATCCCGCCAACGTGGCGAGCGAGGATGCAATGCTGGAGGCGGCGATCGAGGCCGGGGCAGAGAACGCCGCGAGCGGGCCGGACGGGCACGAGGTGACGATGCCCATCGAAGACCTGTTCAGCGTGCGCGACGCGCTGGAGGCGCAGTTTGGCGCGCCGGACTCGGCGAAGCTGGAGTGGCGGCCGGCGACCAGCGTGAGCCTGGACGAGGATCGCGTGGCCTCGGTGATGAAGCTGCTCGACGTGCTGGAGGACAACGACGACGTGCAGAACGTCTGGGCGAACTTCGAGGTGTCCGAAGCGGTGATGGCGAAGCTGTCGGCCTGATGATCCGCCTGTTGGGCATCGATCCCGGGCTGCGCTTCACCGGGTGGGGTATGCTGGAAGTGGACGGCAACCGGCTGCGCCATCTCGGCGACGGGGTGATCGCGACCGACAGCGCCCAGAGCGTGCCGGACCGGTTGAAGGTGTTGCATGATGGGCTGGGCGCGGTGATGGACGCCTGGCTACCCGACGAGGCGGCGGTGGAGGAGACCTATGTCAACCGCAACGGTGCCGCGACCTTGAAGCTGGGCTATGCGCGAGGCGTGGCGCTGCTGGCGCCGGCGCTGCGTGGCATCATGGTGGCAGAATATGGCGCCAAGACGGTGAAACTGAGCGTGGTCGGCACCGGATCGGCGGAGAAGGACCAGGTGGCGATGATGGTGCGCCGGCTGCTGCCGGGCGCGGTGATGAAGCGCGCCGATGCGGCGGATGCGCTGGCGGTGGCGATCTGCCACGCGCATCACCGGTCCAGCCGGTTGCGCTGGGTGGCGGCACAATGATCGCCAGGCTGACCGGCAGGATCGAGCAGATCGAGGCGGATCGCTGCGTCGTCGACGTCAACGGCGTCGGCTATCTGGTGCACGCCTCAACGCGGACGCTGGCGGCGCTGCCGACGGGGCAGGCGGCGGTGCTGCTGATCGAGATGCATGTGCGCGAGGATGCGATTGTCCTGTATGGATTTTCCGAGGGCGCGGAGCGGGAATGGTTTCGCCTGCTGACCACCGTGCAGGGAGTCGGGGCAAAGGTGGCACTGAACATCCTGTCGGCGTTGTCACCGCGCGACCTCATTGGCGCCATCCAGGCGGGCGATCGCGGCGCGCTGACCCGAGCGCCAGGCGTGGGCGCGAAGCTGGCGGTGCGGCTGCTGACCGAATTGCGCGAGAAGGCGGGAGCAATGCCGGCCGGCATCGGATTTTCCCCCGTGCTGCCACCGCCGATGGGTGGTGTGGAGGCTGATGCGCTGTCGGCGTTGGTCCATCTGGGCTATCGGCGAGCCGAGGTGCAGGCGGCGGTGGCCAAGGTGCTGGAGCGGCTGGGTGACGCAGCATCGCTGGATGCGGTGATCCGCGACGGCTTGAAGGAATTGGCGCGTTGAGCGAGCGGACGGTTTCGGCTGTCCGCGCCGATGAGGATGCAGCCGAGGCAACGCTGCGGCCGCAGACCCTGGCGGATTTCACCGGGCAGAAGGCGAGCCGCGAGAACCTGGCGATCTTCATCGCGGCGGCGAAGCATCGCGGTGAGGCGCTTGATCATGTGCTGCTGCACGGCCCGCCCGGCCTGGGCAAGACGACACTCGCGCAGATCGTCGCGCGCGAACTCGGGGTGGGGTTTCGCGCAACATCGGGCCCGGTGATCCAGCGGGCCGGCGATCTGGCGGCGATCCTGACCAACCTGCAGCCGCGCGACGTGCTGTTCATTGACGAAATCCATCGGCTGCAGCCGGCAATCGAGGAGATCCTCTATCCCGCAATGGAGGATTTCCAACTCGACCTGATCATCGGCGAGGGACCGGCTGCCCGCTCAGTACGCATTGATCTTGCGTCTTTTACCCTGGTGGGGGCGACCACCAGGGCCGGGCTTTTGGCAACGCCGCTGCGCGACCGCTTCGGCATTCCGCTGCGGCTGATCTTCTACACCCCCGAGGAACTGGAGCTGATTGTCAGCCGCGGCGCGCAGAAGCTTGATTTTGCGCTAACTGCGGAGGGCGCGCGCGAGATCGCCAAGCGGTCACGCGGTACCCCGCGCATTGCGGGGCGGCTGCTGCGCCGGGTGCGCGACTTCGCGCTGGTGCAGAAGACCGCGCCGGTAACCCGTGAAATCGCCGATGCGGCGCTGCTGCGGCTGGAGGTCGACCGGCTGGGGCTGGATGCGATGGACCGGCGCTACCTGCGGCGCATGGCCGAGCACCATGGCGGCGGCCCGGTTGGGGTGGAGACACTCGCCGCAGCACTGGCCGAGGCACGCGACACGCTGGAGGATGTCATCGAGCCCTATTTGATCCAGGAGGGTTTGATGCTGCGCACCAGCAGGGGCCGGATGCTGGGCGAGCGCGGCTGGCGCCACCTGGGCCTGACGCCGCCGGCCGGGCCGCAGGCGACGCTTGATCTGCTACCGGAGGATCAATGAGCACGCACCGCCATGCCGTGCGCGTCTACTACGACGACACCGACGCCGGCGGCATCGTCTATCACGCCAACTATCTCCGCTTCGCCGAGCGGGGACGCACCGAGGCGCTGCGCGACATGGGCGTGCCGCACGCGGAAATGTCGGCCCAGCATGGCCTATTCTTCATGGTGCGGCGCATCAAAGTGGACTATCTGGCACCCGCACGACTGGACGATTCGCTACTGGTTGAAACGATAACGCTCGTGGTGGCTGCCGCGAGTGTCGAACTGCTGCAAAACGTGATCCGTGCGGCCGACGGGGTCGTGCTGGCGCGGTTGGAGCTGCAACTGGTCTGCGGGCGGCTGGTCGATCAGAAGCCGGCGCGGATTCCACCGCGCTGGCGCGACGCGATGCGGAAGTTGCAAAAGGCGTAGCTGCCGCGGCCACGAAGCCGCCGCGGCGGGATCACAATGGGACCACGACCCATGCCCAGGGTAGCACTGGGCCTGGGTCGGGTCGGGATTGAAGGGTGTGGGCCGTGGATCGTGCCGTGGACGCGGTAAAGCTGGGGGCCGGCGTCGACATGTCGCTGCTGGGGTTGTTCCTCCAGGCCGACATCGTGGTGAAGCTGGTCATGCTGATGCTGATTGCTGCCAGTGTCTGGGTATGGGCAATCGTGTTCGAAAAGGTCACCAGCCTGCGCCGGGCCACCCGCGCGGCCGACGGGTTCGAGGACCGCTTCTGGTCGGGTGGCAGCCTGGATGAACTCTACGAGGCCGAAGGCGCCAAGCCGGCGCACCCGATGGCCGCTGTGTTCGGCGCGGCGATGACGGAGTGGCGGCGCAGCAGCCGCGCCGCCGGCGCCGACGTGGCCCGCGGCTTCGCCCGCGAGCGGGTGGAACGCGCCATGACCGTGACCGTCTCGCGCGAGATGGAGGCGATGGAGAAATGGATGATCTTCCTCGCTTCGGTCGGCTCGACCGCGCCGTTCATCGGCCTGTTCGGCACCGTGTGGGGTATCATGAACAGCTTTTCCGCCATCGCGCAGATGCAGAACACCAATCTCGCCGTGGTCGCGCCGGGCATTGCCGAGGCGTTGTTCGCCACGGCGATCGGCCTGGTCGCTGCCATTCCAGCAGTCTTAGCCTACAACAAGATCAGCACCGATTTGGCGCGTTTCGCGGTGCGGCTGGAGGGGTTCGCCACCGAGTTCGGCGCCATCCTGTCGCGCCAGTCGGAAGCCTCGGGCGGCGACAGCCGGGCGCGCACCTGACATGGCCGGCGGCATCTCCAACGGCGGCGGCGCCCCTGGGCGAGGCGGGCGGCGCGGGCGCTACCAGCCGCTGGCCGAGATCAACGTGACCCCCATGGTCGACGTGATGCTGGTGCTGCTGATCATCTTCATGGTCGCCGCCCCGCTGATGAGCACCGCGGTGAACGTGGACCTGCCGAAGACCTCGGCCACGCCGATCAACCAGGACAACGAGCCGCTGAACGTGTCGGTCGACGCCAAGGGGCAGGTGTTCCTGCAGGACCAGCCGATCCCGTTGGGCGAATTGGCGGCCAAGCTGGCGGCGATCGCCAAGGAACAGAAGGACCGGCGCATCTTCGTGCGCGGCGACAAGGCCAACTCATATGGCGCGATGATGGAGGTCATGGGCGTGATCATCCAGGGCGGGTTCGCCAAGGTCTCGCTGCTGACCGATCCCTCGGGCCAGCGCGCCACGCCTGTCGTCAGTCCCTCCCCAGTTGCGCCCGCCGCACCTCGCCCGGCGGGGCGGGGCTGAGCGGGCCGAGCCGGGAGGTAAGACGGTGTCGCCGCTGCTCCGGCGCGGAGCGATCGCCTCCGGTGCGATCCATGCCGTGGTGCTGGCCGGGCTGCTGCTGGGATTGAGCCTGCGACTGCCGGAGGAGCCGGACGAGCCGGTGACGGTGGAACTGGCCGAGGCGCCCGGCGATCCTTCGGAGGCACCGCTGTTGAACCCGACCGAGGGACCGATACCAGCCACTGTGCAGGCCGCCGAGGTCAAGCCAGGGCCGCCGGCGCCCGAGCCGCCGAAGCCCGAGCCGCCGCAGCCGCCGCCCCCTCCACCGCCGCCTCCGCCGCCCCCTCCACCGCCGCCGGCGCCGGCGCCCGACCCCACGCCGGAGCCGCCGAAGCCCGCGCCCGACGACGCGCCGTGCCCGCCGGGAAGTGTGCGGGTACCGTCGCGCGAGCCGGGCAAGCCGCCGACCTGCGAGCAACCGAAGCCGGAGCCGACGCCGGTGCCGCCGCCGCCCGCCCCGCCGGCACCGGCCGCGCCGCCACCGCCGTTGCCGCCACCGCCCGCTCCACCCCCTCCGGTGCCGCCGCCGCCCGCACCGCCGCCACCGGTTCCACCGCCACCGGCGCCGCCCAGCCGCACTGCGCAGCCGAACCCGACCGCCAACCCGGCGACGGACAGCCGCGAGACCGAGAACACGCTGGCGCGGCTGCGCGCCCTGCAACGCCAGACCCAACCGCCGACCGGCCGGCCGAACCCGCAGGCGGCCAGTGCGCCGCAGCTTGGCGGCAGCCGCCAGGGCGACATCACCGCCAGTCTATCGGCGCAGCAACAGGGCGCGATCGGCGACAAGGTGCGCGAGTGCTGGACCAAGGATGCCGGCGCGCTGGATCTCGAAAAGCTTTCGGTGCAACTGATCGTCACCTACGACGAAATCGGCACGGCGCGCCTGACCGAGGTGGGCGAGGGCGACCGCGGTAAGATGGGTGACCCGCGCTTCCGCGCCTTTGCCGAACGGGCGATGCGCGCTGTGCGCGACCCGAAATGTGCCAATCTGCCGATCCCGCGGGGCGAGCTGGGGAAGGTCGGCACACTGACCTTCCGCTTCAAACCGAATTGACAACACCTATACGCGACCTGCGTTTCGGGCTGGTTTCTGTGCTAAGCTCGTGCGGCGGGGTAAACCTTCGATACAGTCCAACTTAGAGAGATAGCAGATGAACAGCCTCCCCGGGCATTGCGCCCCTGGTGACGCCGCGATCACCCGCAGACCCTTGCCCCCGCTCAGCTTCGGGCGCCGCGCACTCGTCGCCGGAGGCGCCGGGTTGCTGGCGGGCCCCGGCCTGATATTGCCCAATGGCGCGCGCGCGCAAACGGCCGAGATCACGGTTGATCGCGCCAAGGTAGACCCGATTCCGATCGCCATCCCCAACCTGGTGGGCGTCGGTGGCGAAACCGCGCAGCTTGGCCGCGACATGGCCGCCGTCATCACCAACAATCTCGCCCGTTCGGGCCTGTTCCGCGCTATCGACCGCGCCGCCTTCGTCAGCCCGGGCGGCGGCGACGTGCCGAACTTCGCCAACTGGAAGGTGATCGGCGCCCAGGCGCTGGTGACCGGCAAGGTCGACAGCCAGGGCGGCGACCGGGTGCGGGTGGAGTTCCGGCTGTGGGACGTGCTGCCGCAAACCCAGATCCAGGGCACCGCCTATACCGCCACCCTGTCGAACTGGCGGCGGATCGCGCACATCATCAGCGACGTGATCTATGAGCGGCTGCTGGGCGAGAAGGGGTATTTCGACACCCGCGTCGTGTATATCGCGGGTTCGGGCCCGCGCGACCGGCGGGTGAAGCGGCTGGCGATCATGGACCAGGACGGCGAGAACAACCGCTTCCTTACCGATGGCGGGGCATTGGCGTTGAGCCCGCGCTTCCACCCCACGCGCGACCAGATCGCCTTCATGAGCTACGTCAACAATCGGCCGCGGGTCTACACCTTCGACCTGTCGAGCGGGCGCCAAACGATGCTGGGCAATTTCGACGGCATCACCCTGTCACCGCGCTATTCGCCCGATGGCGGCAGCATCGTCATGTCGCAAACGCGTGGGGCGGGGTCGGACATTGTCATCATCCCTTCGGCCGGCGGCGCGCCGCGGCGGCTGACCGATTCGGGCGGTTCGATCGACGTGTCGCCCTGCTTCAGCCCGGACGGGCAGCAGATCTGCTTCGAGTCGGATCGCGGCGGCGACCAACAGATCTACGTGATGTCGGCCAGCGGCGGTGGGGCAAAGCGGATCAGCTTCGGCCAGGGCCGCTATGCCACCCCGGTGTGGTCGCCCCGCGGCGACCTGATTGCCTTTACACGGCTAACCGCCGGCACCTTCGCCATCGGGGTGATGCGGCCCGACGGTTCGGGCGAGCGCATCCTGTCGGAAAGCTTCTATGTCGAAGGCCCAACGTTTGCGCCGAACGGCCGGGTGATCATGTTCTGGCGAGAGACGCCGGCGCGCGACGCACGCGGCAACGGGTTCACGTCGCGGCTCGTTTCCATTGACATCAGTGGGTTCAACGAGCGGGTGATGACGACGCCGACCGACGCCTCCGACCCCGCCTGGTCGCCGTTGCCGGCCTGACTGGGCGCACCCGCGTTGCTCAGTACATCATGGAAGATATGTTTTGTTGCCATGCGACGAGTGCTTGACCGCAGTCGTTTCAACGGGCTAATCGACCTTCATGGATCGCTGCGGGGGCCTTTACAGGGTTCGCGGTGCTAATTTTGGCTTTTCTGTCCTAACAGCCTTGACTGCCGCCCGCCGTACCGTGTGCCCAGTGGGCACCAAACGCTGCACACTCCTTCCAGGGATCACACTCGACATGAACATCAAGATTCTGGGCACTCTCGCGGCCGTGGCGCTGCTGGCGGCCTGTTCCGAGACTGCCACGACGGCGACAACGGCGGTCAGCTCGGGCCCCGTGGCGGGCAGCCAGGAAGACCTGGTGGCCACCGTTGGCGACCGCGTGTTCTATGACTACAACGCGTCGACCCTGCGTTCCGACGCCCGCACTACGCTGGAGCGTCAGGCAGCGTGGCTGGCCAAGTGGTCAGCGAACAACGTGCAGGTCGCCGGCAACTGCGACGAGCGCGGCACCCAGGCCTTCAACATCGCGCTGGGCAACCGCCGCGCCAATGCTGCGCGCGACTTCCTGGTCGCCAAGGGCGTGGCCGCCGGCCGCATCACCACCATCTCTTTCGGCAAGGACCGCCCGACCGCGCTGGGCTCTAACGAGCAGGCCTGGTCGCAGAACCGCAACGCCATCACCTCGGTTCGCTGATCGCGAACGACACTGCGCAGGGCGCCCCTGGCGCCAAACCCGGGCCGGCGTGACGAGACAGGACCGGTGGCCGCAGGGCCGCCGGTCTTTTTTTGCCCCGGCGGCGATGTGCTGCGTGGCGGCCCACTGGTGACGGTCCATTGGGTGCCGTTCCGTTTTGCCGGCTGATGGGCGATACTCGGTCGTCGCGTGTCAGTGCGACTGGTGATGGAGAAGCATGGATGGTCAGGTTGGCGGTGCTGATGCTGGCGGTGGCGTGGGTGGTGCTGCCGGGACCGGCACGGGCCCAGTTGGAAAGCCGCGAGGCGATCCAACTGCAGAACCAGATGCTGGAATTGCGGCGCGACATGCAGGCGCTGCGTGAACAGGTGAGCCGGATGGGCAGCGGCAGCAGCGGCGGCAGCGCGCTGTCGTTTGGGCGCTCGTCGGGTGCCCTTCCGTCCGGCGGGGGCGAGATGACTGTCGTGCTGCTGGAACGGGTGAGCCAGCTGGAGGAACAGGTGCGCCGGCTACAGGGGCGGCTTGACGAGGTCGACAACGCCCGCCAGCGCCAGGGCGACGAGCTGAAGAAAGACCTTGAGGACCTCAATTTCAAGCTGGGTGCGGGTGGCGGCGCGGCCCGTCCGCCGATGCCCCCGGCACCGGCAGCCGGCGGGACTGCGCCGCCGGCCGCGGGCGGGGCCGCGCCGTCGGCCCGGCGCACGCCGGAAGTGGCGATGCAGGAGGGCAATGCGGCGCTCGCCCGGCGCGACTATGCCACCGCCGAGGCGGCGGCGCGCGAGGTGTTGGCCTTTCCCCGCTCGCCACGGGCGGCGGACGCGCAATTCCTGCTAGCGCAGACCTTGACCAGCAGGCGCGACTTCCAGGGCGCCGCGGTGGCCTATGACGACACCTATAACCGCAACAAGACCGGCATTCATGCGCAGCCCTCGCTGCTGGGGCTGGCCAATGCACTGACCGCGATCAACGAAAAGCGGGCGGCCTGTTCGACCCTGGATAAGCTCAGGGCGGAATTCGCAACCCCGCGTGCCGACCTCAGGGAGCCGATCGCCGCGGCGCGGCAACGGGCGGGGTGCCGCTGACGGAGACAACTGAACCCGCTGCCGCATTCGCAGCGGCGATGGCCCGATCAGGGCCGTTCGAAACGCGGCCGGCACTCGCGGCCGCGGTGTCGGGGGGCGCGGATAGCCTGGCGCTGGCGCTTTTGGCGCGCGATTGGGCGGCGGCGCACGGCGGTACCCTGTTAGCGCTGGTGGTCGATCACGGGTTGCGCGCCGGCTCGGCGGCGGAGGCTGTGCTGACGGTTGCGCGGCTGGCCGCGCACGGGATCGCGGCGCGGTTGATCCCGATCAATGGCCTGGCGCGCGGCCCGGGGCTTGCGGCACGGGCGCGAGCGGCGCGCTATGCGGCGTTGGAGGGGGAATGCGCCGCGGCCGGCATCCTGCATCTGTTGCTCGGGCACCACGCTGGCGACCAGGCGGAAACGCTGCGCATGCGCGCGGGTGCGGGCAGCGGGCCGCGCGGCATGGCGGGGATGGCGGCGCTGGTTGAGGGCGCTGCGGTGCGGCGGTTGCGCCCGCTGCTGGCGATGCCACCAGGGCGGCTGCGGGCGTTGCTCCGGCATTGCGGACTCGACTGGGTGGAGGACCCGTCCAACCGCGACCCGGCGACGCTGCGTGCGCGGCTGCGGATCGAACTGGACGATCCCGACGGCGAGGGGCTGGTGGTAACGGCGCTAGTCGACGCGGCGGCGCGCCACGGGCGGGATCGCGCCGCACGGGAGCACGGGGTGGCGCAGGAGCTGGCGGCCAAAGTTCGGCTGCATCCGGCCGGTTGGGCGGTGCTGGCGGGCGGCGCGGTATCGCCGGAGGCATTGTCGGCGTTGCTGTGCACGGTGGCCGGGCGCCCCTATCCCGTGGCGCGGGCGGCGGTGGCTGCCTTGGCGGCGCAGCCGCGGGCGGCCACGCTGGCGGGTGCGCAGCTGCTGCCGGCGGGACGGGCCGGGGCGGCGGGCGATTGGCTGGTGGTGCGCGAGGAAGCGGCGATGCAGGCGCCGGTCGCAGCACTGCCCGGCGCGGTATGGGACGGGCGGTTCCGTCTGTCGCCAGCGGCGCTGC
This sequence comes from Acetobacterales bacterium, assembly GCA_038331165.1. Taxonomy (GTDB): domain Bacteria; phylum Pseudomonadota; class Alphaproteobacteria; order Acetobacterales; family Acetobacteraceae; genus CAMDGX01. The sequence goes on along the minus strand of JBBQOT010000033.1, from coordinate 1,254 downwards.
CGGAGATGGGGATGGCGCTCGGCGCGCTGGCAGACGACGCCGCACGGCTGCGGCGGGTGCGGCCCGACTGGCCGTCGGCGGTGCTGCGCACGGTGCCGGCGCTGCGTTATGACGGCGATGTGGTGGTGGTGCCGGCGCTGGGTTTTCCGGACGTTGCGGTCTGTCAGCGCCTCGCGCTTGGCTTCCGCCCGGCACTGCCGCTGTGCGCGGCGGTGTTCCTGCCGATTTGACCGGGTTTTGCGCCTGCACGGAGCTGGTGGGGGTGCAAGGACCGTGCAAGCATCCTATGTTATCGACGACCGTGGTGGGTGGACCGCCATCGGGAATGCCGGGGCATCCGCCCCGGCGACTGACAGGCCGGCAGGGCCAGTTGATTGACGGGCCGGCACGGCAAGGGAATGGAATGAGCAACTTCGGCCGCAACCTCGCGCTCTGGGTCATTATCGCACTGCTCCTGGTGGTGCTTTTCAACCTGTTCCAACCAGGCTCCAGCCGCTCGCCGTCGGCGCAACTGGCGTATTCCGACTTCATCGCCGACGTGAACGGCGGGCGGGTGCGCGATGTAACCATCCAGGGCCGGATCGTCAGCGGCGTTCTGGCCGATGGGCGTCAGTTCCAGACGTATACCCCTGAGGACCCGACACTGGTGTCGCGCCTCACCGACAAGGGCGTGCGAGTGATCGCCAAGCCCGAGGAAAGCGACGTGAACCCGCTGCTGCACTATGTGCTGAGCTGGTTCCCGATGCTGCTGTTGATCGGCGTCTGGGTGTTCTTCATGCGCCAGATGCAGGGCGGCGGCGGCCGGGCCATGGGCTTCGGAAAAAGCCGTGCGCGCCTGCTCACCGAGAAACAGGGCCGGATCACCTTCGACGACGTGGCCGGTATCGACGAAGCCAAGAGCGAACTGCAGGAAATCGTCGAGTTCCTCAAGGACCCGCAGAAATTCCAGCGCCTGGGCGGCAAGATACCCAAGGGCGTGCTGTTGGTCGGCCCCCCGGGCACCGGTAAGACCTTGCTCGCCCGCGCCATCGCCGGCGAGGCCAACGTGCCGTTCTTCACCATCTCCGGCTCCGACTTCGTCGAGATGTTCGTCGGCGTCGGCGCCAGCCGGGTGCGCGACATGTTCGAGCAAGGCAAGAAGAACGCGCCGTGCATTATCTTCATCGACGAGATCGACGCCGTGGGGCGCCATCGCGGCGCCGGCCTGGGCGGTGGCAACGATGAGCGCGAGCAGACGCTGAACCAGATGCTGGT
>JBBQOT010000032.1:0-11510 GCA_038331165.1 Acetobacterales bacterium | reverse complement strand
CCCCCTTCGGCATCGAGGTCATCTCCGCCGGCGCCCTCGGCCTGCCCGAACCCGACGAAACCGAGGACAGCTTCGAGGGCAACGCCAAGATCAAGGCCCTCGCCGCCGCCACCGCCGCCAGACTGCCCGCGCTGTCCGACGATTCGGGTTTTTGCGTATCCGCCCTCGGCGGCGCCCCCGGCGTGGTCTCAGCCCTGTGGGCCGGCCCCGGCAAGGATTTCTCCCCCGCCATGGACCGCGTCCACCGCGAGATGGGAGAAAACCCAGACCACCGGGCCTGGTTCATCTCGGTACTCTGCCTCGCCTGGCCCGACAGCCATACCGCGTGCTTCGAAGGCCGCGTCGACGGCACCACCATCTGGCCGCCGCGCGGGGCAAAGGGCTTCGGCTACGACGCGATGTTCCTGCCCGACGGCGGTGCCCTGACCTACGGCGAGATGGACCAGACGGAGAAGCACGCCACCTCCCACCGCGCCCGCGCCTTCGCCAAGCTGGTCCGGGCATGTTTCGCGCGCTGATTCTCGCCCTCCTGCTGGCGGCGAGCCCCGCGCGGGCCGACCTGCCGGAGGATGCCGCCCCGCTGACCCCGGCCGGCGCCATCGCCCCAGCCACCGCGCGCGGCGCCCTGGTCTGGCTGCACGGCTCCTACGATACCGCCACCGAGGCCCGCCCGGCCGATCCCGACTGGCTCGCCCCATTGCGCGCCCGCGGCTACGACCTGTGGCATTTCAACCGCGCCGCCCGCCCCGACCCGCTCGCCGCCGGCGGCGCACGCCTGCTGGCCGGGCTCGCCGGGCTGCGACAGGGCGGCTACCAGCGCATCGTTGTCGCCGGCTTTTCCCGCGGCGCCTTCATCGCGCTCGCCGCCCTGTCCCGCCCCGACCTCGCCGATGCTATCGCCGCCATCTCCCCCGCCGCCCATGGCCGCCGCCCGGAACGCCATGCCGACGCCCTGGCCGCCTGGGCCGAGCTGCTGCGCGCCGCCCAGCCCACCCGCTTCGCCTTCGCCACGCTGCGCGACGACCCCTGGGACCCCGGCCCCGACGCCCGCGCCGCCACCGCCCGCGCCGCGGCCCCCGGCCTGGCCGGCACGCTGCTGCTGGTCGACCGGCCGGACGGGCTGGACGACCACATGGGCAGCTTCTCGCCCGCATTCGCCACTCGCTTCGGCCCCTGCCTCGCCGCGTTCCTCGATGGCGCCGCCGACGCCACCGCCTGCCACGGCCGCTGAGCCATGGAACCGCTCGCCCTCTACATCCATTGGCCGTTCTGCCTCGCAAAATGCCCGTACTGCGACTTCAACTCCCACGTCCGCGACCGCATCGACCAACCCCGCTTCGCCGCCGCCCTGCGACGTGAGCTGGCCTGGGAAGCCGCCCGCCTCGGCCCCCGCTCCCTCGCCTCGATCTTCTTCGGCGGCGGCACCCCCAGCCTGATGGACCCCGCCACCACCGCCGCCCTGATCGCCGACGCCACAAGCCTGTTCCCCCCGCTGCCCAACCTTGAAGTCACCCTCGAAGCCAACCCCACCAGCGTCGAATCCGCCCGCCTCGCCGCCTTCCGCGACGCTGGCGTCAACCGCATCTCGATGGGCATCCAATCGCTGCGTGAAGCGCCCCTGCGCGCGCTCGGCCGCCAGCATTCCGCGCCCCAGGCCATCGCCGCCCTCGAACTGGCGCGAAACCTGTTCCCCCGCATCTCGTTCGACCTGATCTACGCCCGCCCCGACCAGACCCTGGCCGATTGGCGCGCCGAACTGCGCGAGGCTCTCACCCTCGCCCACGACCACCTCTCGCTCTACCAACTCACCATCGAGCCCGGCACCGCCTACGAGGCCCAGCACCGCGCCGGCCGCCTCATCCTGCCCGACGACGATCTCGCCGCGGCACTCTACGACGCCACCGGCGAAGAAGCCGCCAGGTTCGGCCTGCAGCCCTACGAAATCTCCAACTACGCGCGCCCCGGCAGCGAAAGCCGCCACAACCTCGCCTATTGGCGCTACGCTGACTACGCCGGCATCGGCCCCGGCGCGCACGGCCGGGTCAGCCTCGGTGGCCACCTTCTCGCCACCCGCCGCCATCGTGCCCCCGAGCCCTGGGCCGAACGCGTCGAGGCAAACGGCCACGGCACCACCCACGAAGACCACGTCAGCCCCGTCGAGCGCTCGCGCGAAATGCTGCTGATGGGCCTGCGCCTCACCGAAGGCATCGACGAAGCCCGCTTCGCCGCCCGCACCGGCATCGCACTCGACGACGCACTCGACGCCGCCACGCTGCAACAGGCGCTGGCCGAAGACTACCTCGACCGCAGCCTCGGCCGGCTGCGAGCTTTGCCCGAGGGGCGCAAGCGGCTAGATGCGTTGCTGCGGGCCCTGGTGCTGTAGTGCCAAGCGCTTAAGGAACGACCCTTCGCTTGGCAAGGCCAGGGCTTTGCCCCATAGGGACGAAGATAAGGAAGGCGAGGGGTCTGCCGTCGCGGCGCGAAGCCGCGCCACGGGGACCCACCAGGGGCCAAGCCCCTGGACCATAAAAATATGAAAATATATGGGTTTCCAAAGGCCGCCGGCCTTTGGTGGGTCCAGGGCAAAGCCCTGGCCTTGGCCTTCTCTATCGGTCAATCATTAGAGGGGTTGGTATTATCGCGCGGCCAGCCGAAGCTGGCGCGCAATGGCAAACACGATGAAGCACAGCAGCGCGGCAACACTGCTCGCGTTGAGCCGGACAAGCTGCGCCTGAAGCACCGGATCCAGCCCCGTAAGCGGCGCCAGCGGCCAATGCAGCACGAGCTGCTGCATCACGAGCCCTGTGCCGAGAAGAAACACGATCACCCGCGGTTCCCGCCAGCAAAGTCCCGCCAGCAGGATGCAGGGGAAGACGAAGGCACCCGCGCCAGTGGCGGCGCCAAGCAGCGCCACCGTCCAGACCGTGTTGGCCAGGCCGAGAAGCGGCAGCGTCGCCCGGGCAACGAGCGCATGCCGTCGCGCCAACCAGGGAATGGCGATGAAACCGGGGCTTGCCGCCATGGTTGCCAGGGCCGCGAGCCCCGCTTCGGGCAGCAGCCACCAGACATAGAGCGGATAGAACGGCCCGTTCGAACCCACCAGCAAGGCAATGCTGTTCGCAAGCCGCGTCGCAGGATCGGGGTGATCGACATAGGCTTCGAGGGCCGCGAACACGCTCATATCGGGCGCAGGCGATAATGGCTGACACCCCATTCCGTGCCGCCGCGCGCGCCGAACAGCCCAGCCGTGGCCAGGAAGAAAAGCCGCCAGCGTCGGCGCCACAGCCGCCAATCCGCGCCATAGGTGGTGCGCAACACCGCTTCGATCTCGGCGGCCTGGGCGTCGAAGCGGGCGATCCAGTCCTGTGCGGTCCGCTGGTAATGCGTCCCGGACCACCGCCATTCGGCTTCCAGCGCAAGCGGTCCGGCGACATGGCGGATCAGCTCGTGGCTCGGCATGATGCCGCCGGTGAAGAAATGCTGCGCGATCCAATCGGCTCGATCGTTGTGATCGAAGCGATACGACGATGCCCGGTGGCTGAAGACATGCAGGAACAGCCGCCCGTCGGGCCGCATCCAGCCATGGACGTTGGCCAGAAGCTGCGACCAGTTCGACATATGCTCGAACATCTCAACCGACACGATGCGATCGAACCGGCGCTCCGTGGTGAAGCCATTCATGTCGGCGGTAATGACCTCGACATTGGTCAAACCGCGCTGTGCTACTTCCCGTTCGATATGTGCACGCTGCAAGGCGGAGTTCGACACCGCGGTGATACGCGCCGCCCTGAAATGCTCGGCCATCCACAAGCTCAGCGATCCCCACCCGCAGCCGAGTTCCAGGATCTCCTGCCCGTCCGCCAGGTCGGCGTGGTTGGCGGTCTCCAACAGCGCGGCTTCCTCGGCCTGCGCCAGCGTCGTGCCTGCCGTCGCATAAAGGCAGCAGGAATATTTCATCCGCGGGCCGAGCACGTGCTCGAAGAATCGCGGCGGCACCTCGTAGTGCTGCGCATTGGCATCGCGCGGGAACAACGCGATGGCGTGGCTGCGCATTGCCGCGGCGAAGGCGTGTTCGGTGCCCTCCGGCGCGCTGCCCAGCCGGCGTGCGGTGCGCTCGACCAGCGCGGCGATACCGGCGCGCATCACCCCATCCGGCAGCGGCATGCGTTCCGCGGCGCTGACCACGGCGGCAACGAGGCTCATGGTGTCCATCCCTTGGGCAAAGCCAGAAATTCGCGATAGGCAAGGCCGGTGAAGGTGCGCAGGTGTCGGCGCGCCACGCTCAGATGCCCAGGATCGGCTGCACCAGGCGCGCCAGCCAGGAATGCGCCCGCAGCCGCCCGGTGGTCGCGATCAGGCAGACGCAGTCGCAATCGACATCGAGCGCGATCGGCTGGTGATCCAGGTCCTCGTCGCCTTCCGACACGTCGCCGGCATGGTATTCGCCGTTCTTGTCGCCGAAGACACCCTGCAGCACGCAGGTAATCTCGGTGCCGCTGTGCCCGTGGCCCGGCAGCGCGGTGCCTGGCGCCACCCGGATCAGGTCCAGCCGTGCATCCTGATGATCCCGCCGGATCAGCGGCATCAGGCGAACACCGGGGCCGATCCACCACCAGCGGCCGGTGGCGAAATCGTCGAGCGTGACCGGCACGTGAAGCGGTGGTGCGGTCTTCTCGCGCTCGCCCAACCGCGCGAGGGTGCGCGACAGCGCATCCCCGGCAAGGGTGGCGGCGCCAACTTCCTCGATCATCGCGCCGCCAAGATCGACGGCGAGGCGCAGGCCCGCGCGACAGTCGGCGCAAAGCGCGAGATGGGTGCGCACCACAATGCTGTGCGGCGCGGGCAGCGTGCCGGCGACATAGGCCAGCAGCGTGGCCTCGGAAGGGTGGTGACGTTTCATCGCAAATCGTCCAGAAGGCCGCGCAGCCGCACCATGGCCAGGCGCAGGCGCGATTTCACAGTGCCAAGCGGAATTCCAAGCGCGCGCTCGATGTCCGCGTGTGGCCGGTCGTCGAAGAACGAGAGCCGGATAACCTCCGCCTGTTCCGCCGGCAGGCGCTCCAGCGCCTCGCGCACGCGGGCGGAATGCTGGGCGGATTGCAACACCGCGTCGGCGGATGGCGGCGGATCAGGTTCCGCGGCCATCAATTCGATCCGCGGCACAAGGCGGTCCCGCCGCGCCGCATCCACCCGCAGATTGCGCGCGATGGTAAAGATCCAGGCAGCCGCCGACCCGAAAGCCGGGTCGTACTGCTCGGCGCGTCGCCAGGCGGTCAGCAACGTCTCCTGCGCCAACTCCTCCGCCCGTGCACCCGGCAGGCCGAGGCGCAGCAGATAGCCCTTCACGCGCGGCGCGAAATAAGCAAAGAGTGCGGCGAAGGCGTCACGGTCGCCACACGCGGCGATCGCCGCAAGCAGCGCCGCCCCGTCTGGAGGTGGATGGTCTTCCATCACCGGCGGCTCCGGCGCCTTGGGGCGCCCGGGCGGTCGGCGGCAAGAATGCAACAGGTCAAACATTGCCCCCATTACGAAACCCGGCGACGATTGGATCACTCACACCGCGCAGTGATCCAACAGCGACCCTGCTTCGTTTACACCCAGAATGACACAACGACGGGAGCCAGGGTCGAGCATGACGGGCTATCGACGCAAGAAAATCGCTGTGATCGGAAGCGGTATCGCCGGCCTCTCGGCCGCCTGGCTGCTGTCGCGCGCCCATGATGTGACGGTCTACGAACAGGCGAACCGCCTGGGTGGCCACAGCCGCACGGTCGACGCGGCCGGAACCCCCGTGGACATGGGTTTCATCGTCTACAACGATGCCACCTATCCAAACCTGGTCGCCCTGTTCCGCCATATCGGCGTTGAGACCCGGGCATCGAACATGTCCTTCGCCGTGTCGATCGATGACGGGCGGCTGGAATACGCCGGGACAGACCTGCGCGGGCTGCTGGCACAGCCGCTCAATGTGCTGCGCCCGCGCTTCTGGTCGATGCTGCGCGACCTGCTGCGCTTCTACCGCCAGGCGCCGCGCGATGCGGTGTCGCTCGAACGCGATCTTGTCAGCCTCGACGCCTATCTGCACCGCGAAGGCTATGGGCCGGGCTTCGTGCAGGACCACCTGCTGCCGATGGCGGCGGCGATCTGGACCTGCCCGGCGGCCGAGGTCGGCGCCTATCCCGCCACCGCGTTCATCCGGTTCTGCGAGAATCACGGGCTGCTCAAGCTGCGCGACCGACCGGTCTGGCGCACGGTGGTGGGCGGCAGCCACGCCTATGTCCAACGCCTCTCGGCCCCCTTTGCCGACGGCGTTCGTCTCGGATGCAGGGTGGAGGCCATCCAGCGGGACGACGACTCCGTGCTGGTTCGCGCCTCCGACGGCACCGCGGAACGGTACGACGAGGTGGTGATAGCGTCCCATGCGCCACAGGCGCTGGCGATGCTGGCCGATGCGTCGGACAGCGAGGCCACCCTGCTGGGCGCATTGCGAACGGCACCGAACCGCGTGGTGCTGCACCGCGATCCGCGCTTCATGCCGCGGCGCCGCGCCGCCTGGGCGAGTTGGAACTACATCGGCCGGTCCGATGGCGCGCTTTGCGTTACCTATTGGATGGACCTTCTGCAAGACTTGCCCACCGCGGCGGGCCCGCATTTTGTCACGCTGAACCCGGTCGAGGAACCACAGAATATCCTGCACGAGGAATGCTTCGCCCATCCGCAATTCGACGCCGCCGCCATCCGCGCGCAGCGCGCCCTGTGGTCGCTGCAAGGAACGCGGCGGACCTGGTATTGCGGCGCCTGGTTTGGCGCCGGGTTCCACGAGGACGGGCTGCAGGCCGGGCTTGCGGTGGCCGAGCAACTCGGCGGCGTGCGCCGCCCCTGGGCGGTGCCGAATGGCACTTCGCGCATCCACGCGCCCGTGCCGGCGGGGCTCGTCGTCGGATGAACGGCTCGGCGCTCTTTACCGGCACGGTGGCGCACGCGCGGCTGCGCCCGGTGCGGCATCGGCTGCGCTATCGCATGCTGAACCTGCTGCTCGACCTCGATGAGCTCCCCGACCTCGACCGTCGCTTGGCGCTGTTCGGGCACAACCGGGCCGCGTTGTTCTCGTTCCATGAGGCCGACCATGGCGATGGGTCGGCCACGCCGCTGCGGGCACAGATCGAAGCGCATCTGCGCCGGGCCGGGGTCAACCCGGCGGGCGGGCGCATCCGCGTGCTGTGCATGCCGCGCGTGCTCGGCCTGGTGTTCAATCCGATCACGGTCTTTTTCTGCGACGACGCCAACGGCGCACTTCAGGCGATGCTGTACGAGGTGAACAACACCTTCGGCCAACGGCATTCCTATCTGATCCCGGTGCATGGCGCGGTCGAGGGGGTGCTGCGGCAGCGCTGCGACAAGCGCCTCTATGTCTCGCCCTTCATGGACATGGACCTGAGCTACAGCTTCCGGCTGACCCCGCCGGGCGCGCGCCTGAGCCTGGCCATCGATGTGCATGACGCCGCGGGAGCGGTGCTGTTCGCCGCCTTCACCGGGCGCCGCCGCACGCTGAGCGATCGCACCCTGTTGACCGCCTTCCTCGCCCATCCGTTGCTCGCCGCCCGGGTGCTCGGCGGCATCCATTGGGAGGCGCTGAAGCTGTGGCGCAAGGGCATGCGGATACGGCCGCGCCCCGCCCCGCCGGCCTTGCCCATCACCATCGTCGGCAAGGGACACGGCCGATGAGCGAGGTCCTGCCCGCACTGCAAACCGCCCAACCGACCGCCCGATTCAGCGGGCTGCGCGGCATGCTGCTCCGACGCTTCATGGCCGGGCTGACGCGCGGCAGCCTGGAGGTCACAACGCCCAACGGCCTGCGCATCGCACATCGCGCGCCATTGCCGGGGCCGGAAGCCACCATCGCGCTGCATCGCTGGCGCGCGCTGCGGCGCCTCGCCCTCGGCGGCGATGTCGCCTTCGCCGAAGCCTACGGCGATGGCGATTGGTCCAGCCCGGACCTGGCGTCCGTGGTCGAGCTTGCCGTCGCCAATGGGCCCACGCTGGATCGCCGTATCAGCGGCACGCTGCTGTCGCGCCTGATCAACCGGCTCGCCCATCTGCGTCGCGCCAACACCAAGCCCGGCAGCGCGCGCAACATCATCGCGCACTACGATCTGGGCAACGATTTCTTCGCCGCCTGGCTCGACCCCGGCATGTCCTATTCCTCCGGCCTCTATACCGATACCACAATGACAATGGAGGAGGCGCAGACCGCCAAGCAGGACCGCGCCATCGCCTTGATGGAGTTGCGCGGCGGCGAAAGCGTGCTCGAAATCGGCATCGGCTGGGGTGGCCTCGCCGAGCGCGTCCTGGCGCAGCATGACGGCCCATTCGTCGGGGTCACGCTGTCACCGGCGCAATTGGCCTGGGCGCGCGACCGCCTGGCCAAGGCGGGCGTCGCGCCGCGTGCCAGCCTGCATCGGCAGGATTATCGTGACGTGCCCGGCCGCTTCGATCGCATCGTGTCGATCGAGATGCTGGAAGCCGTCGGGGAAGCCTACTGGCCCACCTTCTTCCGCACACTGCGCGAACGGCTCGCGCCCGGCGGCATCGCGGTGCTCCAGGTGATCACCATCGCCGAGGAGCGCTACGAGGCCTATCGCAGCGCTGCCGATTTCATCCAGCGCCACATCTTCCCCGGCGGAATGTTGCCCACGTCGCACATCATGCGCGCGCAGGCCGGCGAAGCCGGGCTTCGGCTCGATCACGAGGAACGTTTCGGCCCCAGCTATGCGCGAACCCTGGCCCACTGGCATGACCGCTTCGTCCAGGCCCAACCTGCGATCGCGCAATGCGGTCTGGATGAGCGGTTCAGCCGGCTGTGGCGCTATTATCTCGCCTATTGCGAGGGCGGCTTCCGCACCGGTGCGATCGATGTCGGCTTCTACCGCCTGCGGCGCGCGGAGGATGGCGCATGATCTCCCGGCGATCCCTGCTGGCCGCGGCCGCCGCCGTGCCCGCCTTCGGGGCCTCGGCGGCGCTGCCTGTGCCGGCGACGCAGCGCACGGATTTTCGTGTCGTCCGCAACGGTTCCGTGATCGGCCGGCACCTGCTGACCTTCACGTCTGACGGACCGCGGCTTGTCGTGGACGTGGCGGTCACCCTGGCGGTCGGCTTCGGCCCGATCACCCTGTATCGCTATCGCCACACCGCGACCGAGACATGGCAGGGCGATCGCATCGTCGCCTTCCAGGCCGAAACGAACGACGACGGCGCTATCAGCACCGTCGCAATGCGCGCGCAGGGCGATGCGCTCATGGTCGAAAGCAGTCGCGCCGGCCGCTACGTCGCCCCGCCGGGTGCCATGCCGGCCACCCATTGGAACCGACGCATGCTCGATGCGCCGTTCATCAATACGCAGACCGGCGAGGTGATGCGGCCCTCGATCCGTTCGGCGGGCCAGGAGGCCCTGCCCTGGGCCCAGCAACGACGCGGCGAGCGCCTGGTGCTCAGCGGCGACGTCGATCTAGAGACCTGGTACGATACGACACCCACCTGGATCGGCCTGCGGTTCAAGGGCAGCGACGGTTCAGCCATCCAATACGAGGTTTCCTGATGCCGCGCCTTCTCAAGACCTATCTGGCCACCGGTGTGCTGATGCTGGCCATCGATGCGGTCTGGCTGACCGTCATGGCAAGCCAGTTCTATCAGCCGCGGATCGGGCATCTGATGCGGCCGGACGGATATGACCTTCCCGCGGCCGTTGGCTTCTATCTCATCTATCTCGCCGGGGTTGTCGTTCTCGTCCAAATGCCCGCGGCGAATTGGCTGGGGGCACTGTGGCGCGGCGCGGTGTACGGCTTGTGCGCCTACGCCACCTACGACCTCACGAACCAGGCAACGCTGCGGGACTGGCCCTGGATGGTCACGGTCGTGGATCTCGTCTGGGGAACCGCCCTGACGGCCACTGTGGCGGCGGGCGGGTACGCCCTCGCCAAGCCCCGTTCACACAGTACTAACCCGCCTAGTCATTGATACCAATCTTTGGAAATAGCGACCGACCCGGCAAAGCCAAGGCCAGGGCTTTGCCCTGGACCCACCAAAGGCCGACGGCCTTTGGAAACCCATTAATTTTTATATAATTAAGGTCAAGGGGCTTGGCCCGTCGCGCGAAGGCGCGCTCGGGACCTGGTGGGTCCCCGTGGAGCGGCTTCGCGCCGCGACGGCGACGCCCTGGCCTTGCTTGGCCATGGGTCATCCCAAACAGTGATTGGTATAATCGCTAATTATTTTGCTTCCAATTCCCGATAGTTGGATCTATCGAAGTGCGATCAAACGCCCGGTCAACCCTTTTGGGTATCGGCGAATTTTGTCCCCGCCAAGGGCTGGATCGACAAGCCATCTGGCGAATGTCGGCTCGCATCAATGACTGCAAGGGAGACATCACGTTGAAAACAAGCACTAAAATATGGCTTGTCGCGGGTGTTGTCATCGCCGCCATCGCCACGACGAAAGTCGCGCACGCCGCTTCGGTTAAGGCCACCGCAGAGGCAGTCATCGATAGTCAGACGGGTCCAACTGCGGTTCTTGCCACCGCCACCGCCACCGCCATCGACAGGTCCCTGTTCGCGACGACCACGCGTGTGGCCGCGACCGTCACCGGGGCAGTGGACATCTTCGTCTTGTCGGGAGCAGGGGCGAGTACAATTGCCACCACCGAGTTCACGGTGGTCGGGCTCGGCAGCGCCACGCCGCTCACGTTCAACTGGTCATTTTCCGGCAACTATAGCCTGACCGCAAATAACTCGACGATTCAAAGCAGTCTGCAATTTTACCTGGACAGCCCCGGATTCCTGAGCACCGTTAGTTGGGGCAATTCGTATGTCGCTGCCTTCGGCAGCACCGCCGGGAATCTTTCAAGCCCATTCGGCGTCGCCGCCGCTGGCGGCAATTTCGTGAACAGCCTGCCTTTGGGCGACTGGGATGGTCTCGGCACTGTCTACGGGAGCACAACCATTCTCTCCGCCACAGCCGCCACGACAGGCGCGTTCGCGATAGCCTCTGGAATTGGGATTTCCGGAATTACGTCCGCCAATTACACGGTCAGGCTGGATTCGGTCACCGCGCCATATGATGTCACCGGCGCCTACCTGCTGCTCGATAGCGGGAGCCAGATCCCGATCGACTCTGCCACGGTTCCGGAACCCACAGCGCTGGTCCTATTCAGTAGTGCTCTAGTCGGATTGTTGGCACACCGGCGCCGCCGGAACTGAAACCATCCGACGCGCCGGCTGGTGCGAAAGCCGCATCCTGCGCCGGTGGCTCCGCCGCGCTAAACGAAAAAGGCAAAGGTTCCGCAACCCGGTCGCAAACCGCGCCATTCGGCTGCCGCCAGGTCGGACACGCGGAGCCTCTCCGCCGCCGGTCGCTACGCCGCCATTCTTTCCCCCCTTTAGGGGGGGAAGAATGGCGCGAACAGCGCACCCCGCCCGGCCGGAAAAACGACTGCGCCATTCGCCGCGCCATTCCCG